>CAZBWP010000010.1:12629-15289 GCA_964495295.1 uncultured Rhodospirillaceae bacterium
GATCTCGAAGAGGGCATGAGCGCGACGTTCGGCAAGACGATCACCGATGCCGACATCTGCATCTTCGCCGGCGTCTCCGGCGACACCAATCCGGTGCATCTGAACGACGAGTTTGCGGCGCAGACCATATTCAAGACGCGCATCGCCCATGGCATGTTCGGCGCCGCGCTGATTTCCGCGGTTCTCGGCACCAAACTCCCCGGCCCCGGCTGCATCTACGTCAACCAGACACTGAAGTTCAAGGCACCCGTGCGGGTCGGCGACACGCTCGTCGCCAAGGCCACCGTCAAGGCGAAGGCGGCGGACAAAGGATTTGTTACAATGGAGACGGTGTGCACCGTCGGCGGCAAGACCGTGATCGACGGCGAGGCAACGCTGATGGTGCCGAAGCGCGGCTGACGGCCGCGCCCGCATCCACCGCGACCACCGGGAGGACCAGCCATGGATCCGAAGATCAACACCGCCTACGAAGACAAGCTCAACCAGTATATCCGCCTCGGCAGCTTCCCGGTGGCGATCAAGTTCCTGAAATCATGGGACGAGGCGCCGCCGAAGGCACGGCGGCCGGCGCGCGACCTGGATCACCGCTTCACCACGTGTCAGGCGATCGCCACGTCGCGCCGCTACGGCTGGACGCTGGCCTTGGGGCGCGAAGACTCCAGTTGCGTGCTCGGCGCCATCGCGCTTGGCCTGGAACGGCGGCTCCCCGCCTACAACGACGGCAATCTCTGCGTCGATCTCTATGCCGAGAACCTGGCGGCCGGACGGTTGAGCGAGGAGAGCGTGCCGAAACTCGCGGAGGGGGCGTTCGTCGGCGTCGTCACCGCGCCGCTGGGACGCGCCGCCTTCGTGCCCGACAGCATCGTCATCTATGGCAACTCGGCACAAATCATGCGCCTCGGCCAAGCGTGGCTGTGGAAGCGCGGGGGCACGCTCGACAGCCCCTTTCGCGGTCGTATCGACTGTGCCGACCTGGCGATTGCGCCCTTCCTGACCGGCGAGCCGCAGATGATCGTCCCCTGCACCGGCGACCGCATCTTCGGCCAGGTGCAGGATCACGAGATCGCCTTCAGCTTTCCGTACGCGGTGATCGACGAGATCATCGATGGCCTGGAGGCGACCCACAAGGCCGGCGCCACCCGCTATCCGGTCACCAACTGGATGACCTACACCGGCGCCTTCCCGCCGTCCTACGAGGCGCACCGCAAGGAACTGGAGGAGGCCGGTCCGCCGGAGCGGCCGTAGCGCGCGGAGGCCGCCGTTGGCGGCTCAGGCCGCCTCGATGTCGGTGTGGCTGAAGTCGTTGCCCTTGAACAGCAGCGGCTCGCCGCTCGCCTTGGCCAGCGCATAGGCGAAGCAGTCGCCGAAGTTGAGGCCGGCCCGATGGTTGCCCTTGCCGTATTCCAGGTAGGCTTGGCGGGCGATGCGCACGTGCTGCTCGGTGACAGGAACAACAATGATGTCGGCCCGGTCGAGCAGCATGTCCAACTGTCGTCCCGCCGCCGGACCGGCCTGCTGGTCGACGACAATCGCCGCCTCCAGAAGGTTCGCCGCCGAGATGGATACCCTCTCGGCATCGATCAGCATGGTCGCGAACCGCCGCGCTTCCGGTTCATTGTAGAGGATTGCCACCAGGATCGAACTGTCGACGACCATCACGCCGGCAACCCATCGTCGTCGTAAAGGAAATCGTCGATCGACCGGGTGTCGGTGCGGGGATAGGCGGCACAGCGCTCGCCTATCGCGAGCAGGTCGGCGATGAGCCGCTCCCGGTTGCGCCGCTTCCGCTCGTAGGCGAGGCGCTGGCGGATCGCTTCCGTCACCGCGGCGGTCATGCTCTCGCCGGTCAGCTTCGCCAGTTCCGCCGCCATGGCGTGCGCCTCGGCGTTCTTGATGTTGAGGCTCATGGCTGGGCTTTCTTCCATTCTCCCTAAGATCTCTACCATGATACCGCGGCCGGTCCGCGGCGGCAATCGTCGGACGCATCGGATCGCCTCGCCCGGCCGGCCTTTCGGTCTTGACCGGACCGGAGGTCCGTGACACCAAACCGGCATGCGGCTGTTCAGACACTACGAGAACCTGCCGGACGACGTGCGCCGGTCGGCCGTCGCCATCGGCAACTTCGACGGCATCCACCTCGGCCACCGGTCGGTGATCGGCGAGGCCGGGCGAATTGCCCGCTCCTTCGGCTGCCCGTGGTCGGTGCTGACCTTCGAGCCCCACCCGCGTCACGTCTTCAAGCCCGACCTGCCGCCGTTCCGGCTGACGCCGTTCCATCGCAAGGCCCGGCTGATCGAGGCGATGGGCGTCGACGTGCTGTTCGTTGTCCACTTCGACCTGGAGTTGGCGCGCCTGCCGGCGCGGGATTTCGTGGAAACCGTGCTGGTCGACAACCTGGGCGCCCGCTCCGTCGTGTCCGGGCACAACTTCGCCTTCGGGCACGATCGCGCCGGCCACCCGGAGCTTTTGCTGCAACTCGGCGGCGAGTTGGGGTTCGATTACACCTGCGTGCACGAGATCCGCGACGAGCGCGGCGAGCCCTACTCGTCGACGCGCATTCGCCGCTGCCTCGCCGACGGCGATCCGGAAGCGGCGGCGCGCCTGCTCGGCCGGCCGTTCGAAATCGAGGGGATCGTTGCCGAGGGCGACCGCCGCGGCCG
>CAZBWP010000010.1:15389-24068 GCA_964495295.1 uncultured Rhodospirillaceae bacterium
TGGACTTCCTGCGCCCGGAAAAGACGTTTGACGGCCTCGACGCTTTGCAGGCACAAATCGCCGCCGACTCGGCCCGGGCCCGCGTCCTTCTCGGCGTAACGGGAGCGGCCGCCGGCCGAGGGACCGCGTCATGACCATCGACTACAAGGCCACCCTGTTCCTGCCGCAGACCGACTTTCCGATGAAGGCCGGGCTGCCGAAACGCGAGCCGGAGTTGCTGGCCCGCTGGCAGGCCATGGACCTCTACCGCCGCCAGCGCGAAGCGGCGGCCGGTCGCGAGCAGTTCGTCCTGCACGATGGCCCGCCCTACGCCAACGGCCACCTGCACATCGGCCACGCCCTCAACAAGATCCTGAAGGACGTGGTCAACCGCTCGCAGCAGATGCTGGGCAAGGACGCCAACTACGTGCCCGGGTGGGACTGCCACGGCCTGCCCATCGAGTGGAAGATCGAGGAGAAATACCGCGCCGCCGGGCGCGACAAGGATGCCGTTCCGGTGGTGCAGTTTCGCCAGGAATGCCGCGATTTCGCCGAGCATTGGGTGCGCGTGCAGAGCGACGAGTTCAAGCGCCTGGGCGTCGTCGGCGACTGGGACACCCCTTACACCACCATGAGCTTCCCCGCCGAGGCGCAGATCGTGCGCGAACTCGGCAAGTTCCTGATGAACGGCGGCCTCTACAAGGGCGCCAAGCCGGTGCTTTGGTCCGTGGTCGAGCGCACGGCGCTGGCCGACGCCGAGGTGGAATACCACGACTACACGTCGACGACGATCTACGTGCGCTTCCCGCTGGCGTCCGCCGCCGGAGCGGAACTGGACGGCGCGTCGGTGGTCATCTGGACGACGACACCCTGGACGATGCCGGGCAATCGCGCCGTCGCCTATGGCGAGGACATCGACTACGCCGTCGTCGATGTCGACAGCGTCGGCGACGGCAGCCTTGCGCGCGCCGGCGAGCGGATCGTGCTTGCCGAGGCGCTGGTCGCCGAGGTGGCCGCCGCGGCCGGCATCACCGGCCATCGCATCACCGCCCGGATGAAGGGCGCGGCCTTCGCCGGCATGGGGCTCCACCACCCCCTGCACGCGCACGGCTACGACTTCGCCGTGCCGATGTTGCCCGCCGGCTTCGTCGAGGTGGAGACGGGGACGGGCTTCGTCCACATCGCGCCGGGCCACGGCGTCGAGGACTGGGAGCTGGGCATGCGTCACGGCGTGCCGGTGCCGGAAACGGTGGGCCCGGACGGCGCCTTCGTCGACGCGGTGCCGCTGTTCGCCGGGCGCCGGGTGCTGCAGGAAGACGGCACCAAGGGTGACGCCAATCCGGTCGTCATCGATGCGCTGAAGCACGCCGGCGGCCTGCTCGCCAGCGGCCGGTTGCGGCACGACTATCCCCATTCGTGGCGATCGAAGGCGCCGCTGATCTTCCGCAACACGCCGCAGTGGTTCATCAGCATGGAGACCAACGGCCTCCGCGACGCGGCCCTCGCCGCCATCGACGCGACGCGCTTCGTCCCGGTCTCTGGCCAGGTCCGGTTGCGCAGCATGATCGAGACGCGTCCCGACTGGTGCGTCTCGCGGCAGCGCGTCTGGGGCGTGCCGATCACCGTGTTCACCCACAAGCGCACCGGCGAGGCGCTGCGGGACGAGCGGGTGATCGACCGCATCGCCGATGCCGTCGCCGCCGAGGGGGCCGACGCTTGGTTCGCGTCCGCGCCGAGCCGGTTCCTGGCGCCGGACTACGATCCGGCCGACTGGGATCAGGTCACCGACATCCTGGAGGTCTGGTTCGATTCGGGCTCGACCCACGCCTACGTCCTGGAGCAGCGCTCCGATCTCAAGTGGCCGGCCTCGCTCTATCTCGAAGGCACGGACCAGCACCGTGGCTGGTTCCATTCGTCGCTGCTGGAGAGCTGCGGCACGCGGGGCCGTGCGCCCTACGAGACGGTGCTCACGCACGGCTTCGTGCTGGCCGAGGACGGCCAGAAGATGTCGAAGTCGCTCGGCAACATCGTCTCGCCGCAGACCGTCTGCAACGAACTCGGCGCCGACATCCTGCGCCTCTGGGTGGTCGGCTCGGACTACTCCGAGGACCTGCGCATCGGCCCGGAAATCCTGAAGCAGACCGCCGACATCTACCGTCGCCTGCGCAACACGCTGCGCTTCGTGCTCGGCAATCTGCATGGCTTCAGCGAGGCTGAGCGCCTGCCGGTCAGCCAGATGCCGGAGCTCGAGCGCTGGGTGCTGCACCGGCTCTGGCAGTTCGATGGCCAGATGCGCCGCGCCTGTGACGCGCTGGAGTTCCATCAGGTGTTCGCCGAGTTGCATACGTTCTGCGCCGTCGACCTGTCGGCCTTCTATTTCGATGTCCGCAAGGACTGTCTCTATTGTGATCCGGCGGACGCCCCGAGGCGCCGGGCCGCGCGCACCGTGCTCGACCTGCTGTTCGATCACCTGACCGCGTGGCTCGCACCGTTCGCCTGCTTCACCGCGGAGGAAGCTTGGCTCGCCCGGCACCCGGGCGCCGACGAATCGGTGCACCTGCGGCTCTTCCGGGATGTTCCCGACGCATGGCAGGATGCGACCTTGGCCGCCCGATGGGAGACCATTCGCGCCGTCCGCCGCGTCGTCACCGGTGCTCTGGAGATCGAACGCAAGGTGACCAAGCGGATCGGCGCCAGCCTGCAGGCCCATCCCGTGATCTGGGTGGACGACGCGACGCGCGCCGCCTGCGCCGATGTCGACTTCGCCGAGGTCTGCATCACCTCCACCGTGGCGTTCGGCGAGGGCGCGCCGCCCGATGACGCCTTCGGACTGGCCGACGTTCCGGGCGTTCGCGTCGTCGTCGACCTCGCCAGCGGCCGGAAGTGCGAGCGGTGCTGGCGCGTGCTGGACGATGTCGGCAGTCGGGCCGACCATCCCGGCATTTGCCTCCGCTGCGCCGATGCCGTCGACCGGTTCCCCGCCGCCGCCGAGTGACCGGGCCGCGGCCGGCGTTCGTTCGCCGGCCTTCCGCCTGGGACTCGGCGTCGCGGGGCTCACCCTCCTTCTGGATCAGCTCAGCAAGTGGTGGATCCTGGCAGCGGTCATGCAGCCGCCGAGGACGATCGAGATCACCTCATTCTTCAACATCGTGCTGGTCTGGAACCGGGGCGTCAGCTTCGGCCTGTTCAACCAGCCCGGCGGCTGGAACGCCGTCGTCCTGTCGATCGTGGCGCTTGCCGTGGTCGTCGTCCTGCTGGTCTGGATGGCGCGAACCCATCACCGCTTGACGGCTCTCGCCCTCGGACTGATCGTCGGCGGGGCGATCGGCAACGTGATCGACCGCCTGCGCTTCGGCGCCGTCGTCGACTTCCTCGACGTGCACTACGCGGGCTGGCACTGGCCGGCATTCAACGTCGCGGACAGCGGCATCTCGATGGGCGCGGCGCTGTTGATCGCCGAGGCCCTGTTCTTCCGCGCACGATCATCGTAAAATGCTTTCATGATTGCCTGTCATCACCAACGGATCGCGGTCACGATGCGCAAGCTGCTCGCCCCGCTCACGTTCGTCGGGCTCGCGGTTGCCGTTACCGCCTGCAGCGGTGGCGGCCTGCTGGACCAGAAGAAACGCGCACCTGACGAGTTCACCGTCTATTCGCGGGCGCCGCTGAGCCTGCCGCCCGGATACGCCCTGCGCCCGCCGGATCCGGGTGCGACGGTGACCGATCCGGCCGGTCCGCGCGCCGAGGCGCGGTCGGCGTTGATTGGCGGCGCTCCCGCCGACGGCGGCGGCTACGGGCCGGGCGGGGGCGCCTATGGCGCGGTGCCGACTTCGTCGTCCGGCGCCGATGCATGGTGGCCGGGTCCCGACGGGCCGTCGCCCGAGACGCCCGGGGCCGGGGAGTCCTATGGCGTGGCACCAGCAACGGCTCCGATCGCCGGCCGCGGTTCCTACGGCGCCGGTGCGCCGGTGTCACCGGGGGCCGAAGCACTGCTGGCCAGAACCGGTGGTGCCGAGGCCGATCCGGCGATCCGGGATTTCGTCAACCGCGAGACCGCGATCCTCGCCGACGCGGACAAATCGTTCGTCGAGCGACTGATCTTCTGGGGGACGCCGACGGAGTACGGCACCGTCGTCGATCCGGTCGAGGAACGGCGCCGCATCAATGAGAACCAGGCGCTCGGCCGCACCGTCACCACCGGTTCGACGCCGACGATCGAACGCCAGCGTCGCACCAGCCTGGGGGGACTTTTCAATTGACCGCACAGCGGCCCCACCATTAATTCGCCGCAACCTTCCCACGGTGTCTTTGCGCCGTCCGCGCCGTTGCCCATATCACGGTCTGCCGAGCAACATGCGGACTGTGGATATGCGCCTGCTTTCAGCCCTGCTTCTCGTTGCCATCGCTTTCGTTCTGCCGTCCCCGAGTGCGGCCGCCGGCGTATTCAAGCCGGAGACATTCACCCTCGACAACGGCATGCAGGTCGTCGTGGTGACCAACCGCCGGGCGCCGGTGGTGACCCACATGGTGTGGTACAAGGTCGGTGCCGCCGACGAGCCGCTGGGCCAGTCGGGGATCGCCCACTTCCTGGAACATCTGATGTTCAAGGGCACGGAGACCGCGCCCCCCGGGACGTTTTCCCAGACCGTGGCCCGTCTCGGCGGTCGCGAGAACGCCTTCACGGGCCACGATTACACCGGATACTTTCAGACGATCGCCCGGGAGCACCTGGAAACGGTGATGGCGCTCGAGGCCGACCGGATGACCAATCTCGTGCTCGCCGAAGAGCAGATCGAGACCGAACGCAACGTGGTGATCGAGGAACGTCGCCAGCGCATCGACAACGAGCCGCGGGCGATCCTGGGCGAGATGGTGGATGCGGCGCTGTTCCTGAACCACCCCTATGGTCGGCCGATCATCGGCTGGCGCCACGAAATCGAAAGCCTCCAGCGCAGCGAGATCCTGGACTTCTACCGTCGCCACTACGCCCCGGATAACGCCATCCTGGTCGTGGCCGGCGACATCGACGCGGACACCGTGCGATCGCTGGCGGAAACCTACTATGGACCCATTGCCGCCGCGGACGTTGCACCGCGCCTGCAGGTCCGGGAGCCGCCGCATGCCGCGCCGCGCCAGGTCACCCTGTCGGACGGGCGCGTGCGCCAGCCGATCTGGCAGCGCGCCTATCTGGCGCCGAGCTACGGCGCCGGCGATCAGGCGACGGCGGATGCCTTGCAGGTGGCGGCGTCGGTGCTCGGTGCCGGCCCCACAGGCCTGCTCTACCGACGGCTGGTCGTCGACCAGGAACTGGCGGTGTCCGCGGGTGCCGGTTTCAGCCCGCAGGTCCGCGGTCCGGCGACGTTGACCGTGTATGCCGTGCCGCGGCCCGGCGTCTCGCTCGACGACCTGCAGGCCGCCGTCGACGCGGTCCTCGCCGATGCGATTGCCAACGGCCTGCCGGCCGCCGACGTCGATCGGGTCAAGGCGCGGATCGTCGCCGATGCGGACTACGCGCGCGATTCGCTGAGCGCCGCCGCACACTCGCTGGGCGCCGCACTGGCGGCGGGGCGCACCGTCGATGACGTGGAGACATGGCCGGAGCGGATCGCCGCGGTGACGCTCGATCAGGCGAATGCCGCCCTGGCCGCGGCGTTGAACGTCGACCAATCGGTCACGGCGCGCTTGCTGCCGGCGGATCCGGAACAGGCGGCGGCTCGATGAGGACCTTTCAGGTGGACCATAAGGGCATGCGCGCCATTCTGCGGTTCCTGGTCGTCGCGGTTGTCCTGTGGACGGCGCCCGTCGGCGCCGTGGAGGTGCAGCGGGTCACGGGCGGCGGTGTCGAGGCCTGGCTCGTCGAGGACAAGCTGACGCCGATCGTCACCGTGCACATCGCGTTTCGCGGTGGCGCCGTGACCGACCCCCAAGGCAAGGCCGGCCGTGCGGCGATGGCGGCGGCCCTGCTGACCGAGGGAGCCGGCGACCTGGACTCGGCAGCCTTCCAGACACGGCTCGAGGAACTGGCGATCAGGGTCAATGCCGATGCGGACATGGACCTGTTCAGCGTGTCCTTGCGCACGCTGACCCGCCACCAGGATGCAGCCTTCGCGCTGCTGCGCTCCATGCTGACGGCGCCGCGGTTCGATGCGGATGCGATGGAACGGGTCCGCCAGCAGTTTCTGGCAAGTCTTCGCCAGCGTGCCGAAGACCCCAGCAGCCAGGCCGACGAGGCCCTGCTTGCCGCCCTGTTTCCCGACCACCCCTACGGCCGTCCGATCGATGGAACCACCGACAGCATCGCCGCCATCACCGCCGACGATCTGCGCGCCTTCGTCCGCGAGCGGATCGCCCGCGACGGCATGATCGTCGGCGTGGTCGGCGACATTGCTCCAGCGGCCTTGGCGGAGGTACTCGCCACCACCTTCGGCGCGTTGCCGGAAGCGGCGGCGCCCATCGACGTCGCCGATGTCACGCCGGTTGCGACGGACTCGTTGACCCTGATCGAGCAGGCGGTGCCGCAGAGCGTCGTCGTCTTCGCCCAGCCGGGGCTCAAGCGCCTGGATCCTGACTGGTACGCAGCCCTCGTCGCCAACCACATCCTCGGTGGCGGATCATTCACCTCGCGCCTCTATCAGGAGGTGCGCGAACGGCGGGGCCTCGCCTATGGCGTGAGTTCGCGGCTGATGCCGATGCACCACTCTGCCTTGCTGCGCGGCGGCGCCGGCACCGCCAACGAGCGGGTGGGCGAAACCGTCCAGGTGATCCGCGACCAGTGGGCGGGCTTGGCCGAGGCGGGCGTGTCCGAAGCCGAGGTGGTCGACGCCAAGACGTTCCTGACGGGATCGTTTGCGCTGCGCTTCATCTCGTCGCCCCAGATCGCCCAGATGCTGGTCGGCATGCAGCTCTATGACCTGGGCCCCGACTACTTCGACCGCTATGCGCGGCTGATCGACGGGATCACGACCGATGACGTCAACCGTGTGGTGCGCCGGCTGATCCGACCCGACGCGCTGTCCATCGTCGTCGCCGGCAAGCCGGTGGGACTACTCCCGTCCAACTGACGGCTCGACCCCGTCACCACTTGCCCGCTCCAGGGGCTGCGGCACGTCCTCGCGGAACACCGGGGCGCCGATCTCCGAGAAGCTGAACAGGTGGAAGGCGCGCCAGCCGTCATAGTCGAGGATGCGGACCTCGCCGTCGGCGAGACCGTACTGCACGGCCGAGAAGTGCTCCCGATAGCGCTCGCGGGCCAGCGCCAGGGGTATCTCGTAGGCGATGAACTTGCGGATCCCCTCGCCGGCCAGAACCTCGAGAAAGCCCGGGTCGAGGGGCGAGTCGAAGCCGGTCAGCAAGGCTTTCGGCCCGTCGCCTGCAAGCAGAAGAATCGCCTTCATGGTCCATCCCCATCGGCGGCCCGCCGCCGCCCGGAGCGCCGGCTACCACATTGTCGTCGGGCGAACCAGGGGAAGGTGGCGAGCGCGGGCTGCCAGCGTGGCGGGCAATCGCCAAGCACCTCGCCTTGCCTCGCCGCACCGGAAGGGGTAGGACTGGCCCGTACGCAGGGTCGAGAATCGTTGGATCGGAGCCGATGACCGCTGTTCCCGTTCGCTACGAAAAGGTTCTCTCGATCGTCGGCGACGTGATTCGCATCGCGTTGCCGGCGCAGACGCGCGACGATCCCGAGGGGCCGCGGTTCGGCGATCTCGCCATGGTCAGCGAAGGCAACAAGGCGCAGCGGATGGCTCAGGTGGTGCGCCTCGACGAGGGGGCGGCATCACTCCAGGTGTTCGCCGGCGCGCAGGGCCTGTCGACCCGGTCGAGCGTCCGCTTTCTCGGCCATCCGCCCCGTGTTCCCTTCTCCGCCAACATCCTCGGCCGGGTCTTTGCCGGCGACGGGCGGCCAGTGGACGGTGGCTCTCCCCTCGACCAGGATCCGCGGGTGGAGGTCGCCGGGCCATCGGCCAATCCGGCGCGGCGCGCCCTCGCGTCCCGCATGATCCGCACCGACGTGCCGATGATCGACGTCTTCAACAGTCTGGTCGAAAGCCAGAAGATCCCGATCTTCTCGACCTCCGGTGAACCGCACAACGCGTTGCTCGCCCGCATCGGCGTGCAGGCTTCGGCCGACATCGTCGTGTTCGGCGGCCTTGGTCTCACCTTCGATGAGTTCTGGATCTTCCGCTCCGCCTTCGAGGATGCGGGTGTCTTTTCGCGGACCGTGATGTTCGTCAACCAGGCGTCCGAGCCGGCGCTGGAGCGTCTGCTCGTGCCCGACATGGCCCTCGCCGTCGCCGAGAAATTCGCCGTCGACGAAAAGAAGCGCGTGCTCGTGCTGTTGACCGACATGACCGCCTACGCCGACGCGCTGAAGGAGGTCGGCGTCGCCATGGAACGGGTGCCATCCAATCGCGGCTACCTGGGCGACCTCTACTCGCAGCTTGCCCGCCGCTACGAGAAGGCGGCGAGTTTCCGCGCGGCGGGCTCGGTCACGATCCTCTCGGTGACGACCATGCCCGGCGGCGACGTCACCCATCCGGTACCGGACAACACCGGCTACATCACCGAGGGCCAGTTCTACCTCAAGGACGGCGCGATCGAGCCGTTCGGTTCGCTTTCCAGGCTGAAGCAGCACGTGGTCGGCAAGGAGACCCGCGAGGATCACGGCGCGGTCATGAACACCATGATCCGTCTCTTCTCCGG
>CAZBWP010000011.1:0-23998 GCA_964495295.1 uncultured Rhodospirillaceae bacterium
ACCGGCAGCGTGATGAACCGGATGCGCCAACTGGCCGCCGAGCGCGATGCCGCGGCGGCGGTGGCGGAGGAGGCCGCCGAGGGAGCGCTCCCCGGTGCCGACAAGGTGCCCCAGGGGGCGTCCATGGGCTCGCCGTCGGGAGAATAGCGCCGGCACATGCGTGGTTCGCCGCCAACGGATGCGGTCCATCCGTTGGCGGCCTTGACCCATGAGATCATTGACTGAATGGTTCGGCCGACCTGGCGCTTCGGACTGAAGCGCCAGAGCCGATCCATGGGGGTGCGGTGAGGCGGGCACGGGCTCGCGAGACGGGACGCCTGGCCGAGATCACAGAATTTGTGATTGTTTCTTGACGGCGATGGCCTGCGTTTTTAGTATGCCGCTCTCTCCAACGGGCGATCGGTGGTGAACCGTGCGGTTCAGACGCGGTCGACCCGAGACATGGATGCGATTTGAATGGCGCCGCCCCGACCCCGGGTCGGCTCTCGTTTTTTTGACCGAAGCCCATGCTTCGGACTCGGGCGACGTGTTGGACAACGCCGGGCGTGACGCCTCCGGCACGAGTGGAATGAAACGGATGCCGACGATCAATCAGCTGGTGCGCAAAGCGCGACAAATGCCGTCGACGCGTAACAAGGTTCCCGCGATGCAGGCATGTCCGCAAAAGCGTGGCGTCTGCACCCGCGTCTACACGACGACTCCGAAGAAGCCGAACTCGGCGCTGCGCAAGGTCGCCCGCGTGCGGCTGACCAACGGCTTCGAGGTCACCAGCTACATCCCGGGCGTCGGCCACAACCTGCAAGAACATTCGGTGGTGCTGATCCGCGGCGGTCGCGTCAAGGACCTGCCGGGCGTCCGCTATCACATCATCCGCGGCACCCTCGACACCCAGGGCGTCGCCAATCGCCGTCAGCGCCGGTCCAAGTACGGCGCGAAACGGCCGAAGTAGGGAGCCGCGCCATGTCACGCCGCCATGCCGCGGAACCCCGCGAGATCCTGCCGGATCCGAAGTACGGTGACGTCGTCGTCACCAAGTTCGCCAACGGCCTGATGCTGCAGGGCAAGAAGTCGGTCGCCGAACGCATCCTCTACGGGGCTTTCGACCGGATCCAGGCGAAGACGCGCCAGGAGCCGCTCGGCGTCTTCCTCGAGGCCATCGAGAACGTCAAGCCGGCGATCGAGGTGCGGTCGCGCCGCGTCGGTGGCGCCACCTACCAGGTGCCGGTCGAGGTGCGGCCCGCGCGCCGCCTGGCTCTGGCCATTCGCTGGCTCACCGACATCGCCCGCAAGCGTTCCGAGAGCACCATGGTCGAGCGGCTTGCCGGCGAGATCATGGACGCCGCCAACAACCGTGGCGCCGCGATCAAGAAGCGGGAAGATACCCATCGCATGGCGGAGGCCAACAAGGCCTTCTCGCACTATCGCTGGTGACGACGGAAAAGGACCTGCCAGGCCATGCCCCGCACCACTCCGCTCGAACGTTACCGCAACATCGGCATCATGGCGCACATCGATGCCGGCAAGACGACGACGACCGAGCGCATCCTGTTCTACACCGGCCGCTCGTACAAGATCGGCGAGGTCCATGACGGCGCTGCGACCATGGACTGGATGGAGCAGGAGCAGGAGCGCGGCATTACGATCACCTCCGCGGCGACCACGTGCGAGTGGCGTGATCACCACATCAACATCATCGACACGCCGGGACACGTTGATTTCACCATCGAAGTGGAGCGCAGCCTGCGCGTTCTCGACGGTGCCGTCACCGTGTTCGATGGCGTCGCCGGTGTCGAGCCGCAATCGGAAACGGTATGGCGTCAGGCGGACAAATATGGCGTGCCGCGGATCTGTTTCGTCAACAAGATGGACCGCATCGGCGCCAACTTCTTCCGTTGCGTCGAGATGATCGCCGATCGCCTTGGCGCCCAACCGGTGGTCATCCAACTGCCGATCGGCGCCGAGGCCGATTTCGTCGGCATCATCGATCTGATCCGGATGACCAGTATCGTCTGGAAGGACGAGACGCTTGGCGCCGAGTTCGTGGTCGGTGACATTCCGGCCCAGTTCGCCGAGCAGGCGGCCGAATATCGGACGAAACTGGTCGAAGCCGTTGTCGACCAGGACGAGGCGGCGCTGGAGCGCTATCTCGAGGGAGAAGAGCCCGACGCCGAGACCCTGCTTCGCTGTATTCGCCTGGGCACGGTCAGCGGCACGTTCGTTCCCGTGCTCTGCGGCTCGGCTTTCAAGAACAAGGGCGTCCAGCCGCTGCTGGATGGCATCGTCGACTTCATGCCGGCCCCCACCGACGTACCGCCGATCAAGGGCATCAAGTTCGGCACCGATCAGGAGATCGAGCGGCAGAGTTCCGACGATGCGCCGTTCGCTGGCCTCGCCTTCAAGATCATGTCCGACCCGTTCGTCGGCAGCCTGACCTTCACCCGGGTGTATTCCGGCGTCATCACCAGCGGCACGACCATCCGCAACACCGTCAAGGACAAGCCGGAGCGGGTCGGGCGCATGCTATTGATGCACGCCAATAGCCGGGAAGACATCAAGGAGGCCCGCGCCGGCGACATCATCGCCCTCGCCGGGCTGAAGAACACCACCACCGGCGACACGCTGTGCGACCCGCACAACCAGGTCGTCCTGGAGCGCATGGAGTTTCCGGAGCCGGTGATCGAGGTCGCGGTCGAACCGAAAACCAAGGCTGACCAGGAAAAAATGGGCGTGGCGCTGGCCCGGTTGGCGAGCGAGGACCCGTCATTCCGCGTCGCGTCCGACCCCGAGAGCGGCCAGACGGTGATCAAGGGCATGGGTGAGTTGCACCTGGAGATCATCGTCGACCGCATGAAGCGCGAGTTCAAGGTCGACGCCAACGTCGGCGCGCCCCAGGTCGCCTATCGGGAGACGATCTCGCGGGTTGCCGAGATCGATTACACTCACAAGAAGCAGACCGGCGGCGCCGGGCAGTTCGCCCGCGTCACCATCCGCTTCGAACCACTGCCGCCGGGCGAGGGCTTCAAGTTCGAGAGTGCCGTCGTCGGCGGGTCGGTGCCGCGGGAGTACGTTCCGGGCGTCCAGAAGGGCGTGGATCTTGCCCGTGAGACCGGCGTCCTCACCGGCTTTCCGGTGATCGACTTCAAGGCGACGCTGATCGACGGGGCATCGCACGATGTCGACTCGAGCGTCCTCGCCTTCGAGATCGCCAGCCGGGCGGCGTTTCGCGAGGGCATGCAGAAGGCCGGACCGAAGCTGCTTGAGCCGATCATGCGGGTTGAGGTGGTGACGCCGGACGAGTACATGGGCGACATCATCGGCGACCTGAACGGCCGGCGCGGACAGGTGTCCGGCATGGACCAGCGCGGCAACGCCCGGGTGATCTCCGCGATGGTGCCGCTGGCCACGATGTTCGGCTACGTCAACACCCTGCGCTCCATGAGCCAGGGGCGCGCGCAATACACCATGCATTTCGAGAAGTACGGGGACGTTCCCCAGCAAGTGTCCGACGAAGTCCGCCAACGGCTGGCCGGCTAACTCGGGACCGCAAGAGGACGGAGCGCTTATCTCATGGCGAAGGCGAAATTTGAGCGGACGAAGCCGCATTGCAACGTCGGCACGATTGGGCATGTTGATCACGGCAAGACGACGCTGACGGCGGCGATCACGAAGGTGCTGGCGGAGTCTGGTGGAGCGTCGTTTGTGGCGTACGACCAGATTGACAAGGCGCCGGAGGAGAAGGCGCGTGGCATCACGATTTCGACGGCGCATGTGGAGTACCAGACGGCGAACCGTCATTATGCGCATGTGGACTGCCCTGGCCATGCGGACTACGTGAAGAACATGATCACCGGCGCGGCGCAGATGGACGGGGCGATTTTGGTGGTCTCGGCGGCGGACGGGCCGATGCCGCAGACGCGCGAGCACATTCTCCTGGCGCGCCAGGTGGGTGTTCCGGCGATGGTGGTTTACATGAACAAGGTCGACCAGGTGGACGACGAGGAGCTTCTGGAGCTGGTTGAGCTGGAGCTTCGCGAGCTGTTGTCGAGCTATGATTTTCCTGGCGACGACATTCCGATCGTCAAGGGCTCGGCGCTGGCGGCGTTGGAGGGCGGCGACGAGACGACGGGCAAGCAGTCGATCCTGGCGCTGATGGATGCGGTGGATGCCTACATTCCGCAGCCGGAGCGGCCGAAGGATCAGCCGTTCCTGATGCCGATCGAGGACGTGTTTTCGATTTCCGGCCGCGGCACGGTGGTGACCGGCCGGGTGGAGCGGGGCGTGCTGAAGGTTGGCGACGAGGTTGAGATCGTCGGTCTGAAGGACACGACCAAGTCGGTGTGCACGGGTGTTGAGATGTTCCGCAAGCTGCTCGACCAGGGCGAGGCGGGCGACAACATCGGCGCGCTGCTGCGCGGCACCAAGCGTGAGGACGTGGAGCGCGGCCAGGTTCTGGCGAAGCCCGGGTCGATCACGCCGCACACCCGGTTTGCGGCGGAGGCCTACATCCTGACCAAGGAGGAAGGCGGCCGGCACACGCCGTTCTTCTCCAACTACCGCCCGCAGTTCTATTTCCGCACCACCGACGTCACCGGCTCGGTGAAGCTGCCGGAGGGCACCGAAATGGTGATGCCGGGCGACAACATCTCCATGGAGGTCGAGCTGATCCAGCCGATCGCCATGGACGAGGGCCTGCGCTTCGCCATCCGCGAGGGCGGCCGCACCGTCGGCGCCGGCGTCGTCGCCAAAATCATCGAATAGCCAGCCGCTTAAGGAGTTTGGCCGCGAGGCTCGATCAGAACCATGGAAAACCAGAACATCCGCATCGGGCTCAAAGCCTTCGATCATCGCGTCCTCGATCAGTCGGCACGCGAGATCGTCAACACCGCGCGGCGGACCGGTGCGCAGGTGCGCGGTCCGATCCCGCTGCCGACCCGGATCGAGCGCTTCACCGTGCTGCGGTCGCCGCACATCGACAAGAAGTCGCGCGAACAGTTCGAGATCCGCACCCACAAGCGGGTGCTCGATATCGTCGACCCGACGCCGCAAACGGTCGATGCGCTGATGAAGCTCGACCTGGCTGCCGGCGTCGACGTCGAGATCAAGCTGTGAGGACGGAGACGACCATGCGCACCGGCCTGATCGTTCGCAAACTGGGGATGTCGCGGATCTTCACCGACGACGGCACCCACGTCCCGGTGACGGTGCTGCATGTGGACGAATGCCAAGTCGTCGCACAGCGCACCGACGCCCGGGATGGCTACACGGCGCTGCAACTCGGCGCCGGCGCGGCCAAGGTGAAGCGGACGACGCAGCCGATGCGCGGCCATTTCGCCAAGGCCCAGGTGGAGCCGAAGCGGAAGCTGGTGGAGTTCCGGGTGTCCGACGACGCCGTGGTCGAGATCGGCGCCGCGTTGACGGCCGATCATTTCATCGCCGGCCAGTTCGTAGACGTCACCAGCACGTCGGTCGGCAAGGGCTTTGCCGGCAGCATGAAGCGGCACGGCTTCCACGGCCTCCGCGCGAGCCACGGCGTGTCCATCAGTCATCGCGGCCAAGGCTCGACCGGGCAGTGCCAGGACCCTGGCAAGGTGTTCAAGGGCAAGAAGATGGCCGGCCATATGGGCGACCGGCGGGTCACCGTGCACAACCTTAAGGTGGTCGGCAGCGATGCCGAGCGCGGGCTGATTTACGTGCGCGGCGCCGTGCCGGGCGCCAAGGGCGGCTGGGTTCTGGTCCGTGACGCGGTCAAGAAAGCGGCACCCGCCGATGTCCCCTTCCCGGCGGCGATGCGTGCTCCGGCAAGCGCTTCGGGCGCGGTCACCGCGGCGACGGCAGGTGAGCCGGCGGCCGCGGGCGGCAACGGCGCCCCGGCGGGCGAGGAGTAGGTCAGCATGCAGCTCAATGTCGTCAATCTGGCCAACGAGACGGTGGACACCGTCGATCTCGACGATGGGATCTTCGCCGTCGAGGTGCGCCGGGACATCCTGGCGCGGGCGGTCAACTGGCAGCTGGCGAAACGCCGGGCCGGAACCCATAAGGCCAAGGGCCGCAGCGAAGTCGCCGGCACGTCGAAAAAGCCGTTCCGGCAGAAGGGCACCGGGCGCGCCCGGCAGGGGTCGCTGAAGGGGCCGCACCAGCGCGGCGGCGGCGTCGTATTCGGCCCGGTGGTGCGCAGCCACGCCCACGACCTGCCGAAGAAGGTGCGGCGGTTGGCGCTGAAGTCGGCGTTGTCGGCGAAGGCCGCCTCGGGCGACCTGATCGTGCTCGACAAGGCAGAGTTGGCCGAACCGAAGACGCGCATTCTCGCCGAGTATGCGAGCCGTTTCGGCTGGCGCTCGGTGCTGGTCATCGACGGCGAGACCGTCAACGAAGGGTTCAAGCGCGCCGCCCGCAACATCGTCGGCATCGACGTGCTGCCGAGCCAGGGCGCCAACGTTTACGACATCCTGCGCCGCAACACGCTGGTCCTGACCCGCGCCGGCGTCGATCGGCTGGTGGAGCGGTTGAAATGAACAAGCGGTATCAGCGCAAACCCGTCAAGCCGAGCCAGGCGCGCCTGTTCGAGGTGATCCGCCGGCCGGTGATCACCGAGAAGTCGACACGCATCTCGGAGTACAACCAGGTGGCGTTCGTCGTCGCGGACAACGCCAGCAAGCCCGAGATCAAGGCCGCCGTGGAAAGCCTGTTCAAGGTCGAGGTCAAGGCCGTGAACACGCTCCGCGTGAAAGGCAAGACCAAGCGCTTCCGCGGTCGTATCGGCACGCGGAGCGACATCAAGAAGGCGATCGTCACGCTTGCCGAAGGGCATTCCATCGACGTGACGACGGGGTTGTGAGGAGACCGGCATGGCGCTCAAGCAATACAAGCCGACCACGCCAGGACGCCGCGGCCTCGTGCTGGTGTCGCGGGCGGGCCTGTGGAAGGGCAAGCCCGAGAAGTCTCTGACCGAGGGGCTGACGAAGTCCGGCGGCCGCAACAACACGGGGCGGATCACCGCGCGGCGTCGCGGCGGCGGCCACAAGCGGCGCTACCGGGTGATCGATTTCAAGCGGACCCGCTTCGACTCGCCGGCGACGGTCGAGCGTCTTGAGTACGACCCGAACCGCACGGCGTTCATCGCGCTGATCCGCTACGAGGACGGCGAGCTGGCCTACATTCTGGCGCCACAGCGGATCGGCGTCGGTGACGTGGTGGCCGCCGGTCCCGGGGTCGACATCAAGCCCGGCAACGCCCTGCCGCTGCAGAACATCCCGGTCGGCACCATCATCCACAATGTGGAGATGAAGAAGGGCAAAGGTGGTCAGATCGCACGATCGGCCGGCACCTATGCGCAGCTGGTCGGCAAGGACCAGGGCTATGCGCAGCTCCGCCTCAGTTCCGGCGAGTTGCGGGTGGTGCGGGCGGAGTGCATGGCGACCATCGGCGCCGTCTCCAATCCGGACCAGCAGAACATCAAGCTGGGCAAGGCCGGCCGCAGTCGCTGGATCGGCAAGCGCCCGTCCGTGCGCGGCGTTGCCATGAACCCCGTCGATCATCCGCACGGCGGCGGCGAGGGCCGCACCTCGGGCGGTCGCCATCCGGTCACGCCGTGGGGCAAGCCGACCAAGGGCAAGCGCACGCGCAGCAACAAAAAGACGGATTCGCTAATCATCCGTCGCCGCCACGCGCGGAAGTAAGCGAGAGGAGTTGGGAGCGTGCCGCGTTCCACCTGGAAAGGGCCATTCGTCGACGGATACCTGCTGAAGAAGGCGGAGGCCTCGCGGGCGTCCGGGCGGCGGGAGATCATCCGCACCTGGTCGCGGCGGTCGACGATTCTGCCGCAGTTCGTCGGCCTCACGTTCGGCGTGCACAACGGCAAGAAGTTCGTGCCGGTGATGGTGACCGAGGACATGGTCGGGCACAAGTTCGGCGAGTTCTCGCCGACCCGCACCTTCCACGGCCACGCCGCGGACAAGAAGTCGAAGCGAGGCTGACCATGGGCAAACCGTCTGCCGAGCGCCGGGTCGAGGAAAACGAAGCCATGGCCTATGCGCGCCAGCTTCGCACCAGCCCGATCAAGCTCAATCTCGTCGCCACGATGATCCGCGGCATGAGCTGCGGCCGGGCTCTGGCCGAGCTGCAGTTCTCGCAGAAGCGCATCGCCGGTGAGGTCCGCAAGGTCCTGCAGTCGGCGATCGCCAACGCCGAGAACAATCATCAGCTCGATGTGGACCGGCTGTTCGTCGCCGAAGCCAGCGTCGGCCGATCGATCGTCATGAAGCGCTGGAAGGCCCGGGCGCGCGGGCGGGTCGGGCGCATTCGCAAACCGTTCAGCACGCTCCGGGTCGTTGTCCGTGAGCGCGAGGAGGTCGAAGACTGATGGGCCAAAAGGTCAACCCGATCGGGCTCAGGCTGGGGATTCACCGCACCTGGGACTCGCGCTGGTACGCTGGCGACACCTATGCGAAGTTGCTGCACGAGGACTTGCTGATCCGCAAGATGCTGCGTGAGCGCTTGGCCCAGGCTGGTGTCTCGCGCATCATCATCGAGCGGCCCGCCAAACGCGCCCGGATCACCATCCACACGGCGCGACCGGGTGTCGTCATCGGCAAGAAGGGCGCGGATA
The DNA here is from genome assembly GCA_964495295.1 of uncultured Rhodospirillaceae bacterium. Taxonomy (GTDB): domain Bacteria; phylum Pseudomonadota; class Alphaproteobacteria; order Rhodospirillales; family Defluviicoccaceae; genus CAZBWP01. Next base: position 8,606 of record CAZBWP010000011.1, read on the forward strand.
TCGAAAAGCTGCGCCGCGAACTGACGAAGGTGGCCGGAGCCGACGTACACCTCAACATCGTCGAGATCCGCAAGCCGGAGATCGAGGCGCAACTGGTCGCGGAGAACATCGCGCAGCAACTGGAGCGTCGGGTGTCGACCCGGCGCGCCATGAAGCGGGCGGTGCAGTCGGCCATGCGGCTCGGCGCGCAGGGCATCCGGATCAACTGCGCGGGTCGCCTCGGCGGCGCCGAGATCGCCCGTTCGGTGTGGTATCGCGAGGGCCGGGTGCCGTTGCACACGCTGCGTGCCCACGTCGACTACGGCTATGCGATCGCCCGCACCACCTATGGCGTCTGTGGCGTCAAGGTGTGGGTCTACAAGGGCGACATCATGGCCCATGACCCGATGGCGATCGACAAGAAGGCTTTGGAACAGCAGCCGCAGCGCTAGGGCGCGCGGCTTGACGATGCGAGCGGAGCGAAGGGTACCATGCTCAGTCCGAAGCGGACGAAGTTCCGCAAACAAATGAAGGGCCGCGTGCGCGGCCAAGCCAAGGGCGGCACCGACCTCAACTTCGGGTCGTTCGGCCTGAAGGCGATCACCACCGGCCGGATCACCGCCCGGCAGATCGAGGCGGCCCGGCGCGCCATCACGCGGCACATGCGCCGCAGTGGCAAGGTGTGGATTCGCATCTTCCCGGACGTTCCGGTCAGCAGCAAGCCGGCCGAGGTGCGCATGGGCGGCGGCAAGGGAGCACCCGAGTTCTGGATCGCGCGGGTCAAGCCCGGCCGCATCATGTTCGAGATCGACGGCGTGCCGACGGACGTCGCCCGCGAGGCGTTTCGCTTGGCATCGGCGAAGCTGCCTTGCGACACGCGGTTCGTGGCGCGCGTCGGCGCGGAGGAATAGGACGATGAAAGCCTCGGACGTCCGGGCGAAGACAGACGACGAACTGAAGGAACAGCTGCTCGGGCTGCGCCGGGAGGCCTTCAACCTTCGCTTCCAGGCGGCGAGCGGACAGTTGGAGAACACCGCGCGCCGGCGGCAGGTGCGCCGCGATATCGCGCGCATCAAGACGATTCTCGGCGAGCGCCAGCGACGCCCGGCCGAAGCGTCGGCTTAAGGAGAGGACGAGGATGCCGAGACGGGTGATGCAAGGCGTCGTGGTGAGCGACAAGATGGACAAGAGTATCGTGGTCAAGGTCGAGCGTCGGATCATGCACCCGATCTATAAGAAGTACATGCGCCGGTCGAAGAAGTACCTGGCGCACGACGAAACCAATGCGGCGCGCATCGGCGACACGGTCCGGATCGTTGAGACCCGGCCGATGTCGAAGCGCAAGTGCTGGGAACTGCTCGTCGACGGCGAGAACGCGGCCCAGGCGGCGCCGGGCGTCGCCGCGGACGCGCCGGCGACGGCCACCGCAAGCATCGAGGACCGGGCGGAATGATTCAGGTAGAGACCGACTTGGATGTTGCCGACAACTCGGGCGCGCGGCGGGTCCGCTGCATCCGGGTGTTGGGCGGCTCTGGACGTCGCTTCGCCGGCGTCGGCGACATCATCGTCGTGACGGTGAAAGAGGCGATTCCGCGCGGGAAGGTGAAGAAAGGTGACGTCAAGCGCGCGGTCATCGTGCGCACCGCCAAGGATGTGCGGCGCAGTGACGGCACGACGATCCGCTTCGACCGCAACGCCGCCGTGCTGCTCGACAACAAGGGCGAGCCGATCGGCACGCGCATCTTCGGCCCGGTGACCCGCGAACTGCGCGGCAAGGGCTACATGAAGATCATCTCGCTCGCCCCGGAGGTGCTGTGATGGCGAACCGCATCAAGAAGGGCGATCGCGTCATCGTGCTGACCGGGCGCAGCCGGGGGCGCATCGGTGAGGTGCTGAAGGTCATGCCCAAGGAGGATCGGGCGATCGTTCAGGGCGTCAACGTGGTCAAGCGGCACACCCGGCCGAGTCAGACCACCGGCGGCGGCATCGTCGAGAAGGAGGCGCCGATTCACGTCTCCAACTTGGCGCATGTGGATCCGGACACCGGCGGCCCGACACGGGTCGGCTTCCGTTTCCTGGAGGACGGGCGGAAGGTCCGCTACGCCAAGCGCTCCGGCGAAGTGATCGATCGGTAGGACAAGTTGATGGCACGTCTTTGGCAACACTATCAGGAGACCGTGCGGCCGGCGCTGCAAACGGAGTTCGGCTACGCGAACCCGATGCAGATCCCGCGGCTGACCAAGGTCGTCCTCAACATGGGCGTCGGCGAGGGTTCGCAGGATCGCAAGAAGATCGACAGCGCCGTCTCCGACTTGGCGCTGATCGCCGGACAGAAGCCGGTGGTCACCCGCGCCAAGAAGTCGATCGCCCAATTCAAGATCCGCGATGGCATGGCGATCGGCTGCAAGGTGACCCTGCGGCGCGCCCGCATGTACGAATTCCTGGATCGCCTGATCAACGTCGCACTGCCGCGACAACGGGATTTTCGCGGCGTGTCTCGCAAGAGTTTCGACGGCCGTGGCAACTTCGCCATGGGGATGAAGGAGCAGATCACCTTCGCCGAGATCGACTATGACAAGGTCGATCAGATCCGCGGCCTCGACATCGTCATCTGTACAACGGCGCCCACGGATGCGGAAGCGATGGCCCTGTTGAAGGCCTTCGACTTGCCGTTCGCGAACTGACGCCGGGATCAAGGAGCCGACATGGCGAAAAAGAGTAGTGTCGAGCGCAACAAGAAGCGCGAACGCTTGGTGAAGCAGTATGCGGCGAAGCGCGCCCGGCTGAAGGCCGCGGCCGTGGACGAGGCGCTGTCGCCGGAGGAGCAATTCGCCGCGCGCCTCAAGCTGGCCGAGGTGCCGCGCAATTCGGCGCGCTGCCGGATACGCCTGCGTTGTGAACTCACCGGGCGGTCGCGCGGCAACTATCGCAAATTCAAGCTGTCGCGGATCGCGCTCCGGGAACTGGCGTCTACCGGCCAGATCCCCGGCATGGTCAAGGCGAGCTGGTAACCGGTCAGGGAGAGTGCGCAAATGTCGATGACCGATCCCCTGGGCGATATGCTGACACGCATCCGCAACGGGCAGCGCGCCCGCAAGACGACCATCGTCTCGCCGGCGTCGAAGCTGCGATTCAGGGTGCTTGACGTGCTGCAGCGCGAGGGCTTCATTCGCGGTTACGAGCATACGGTTATTGGCGGCGGCAAGGACGAGATCCGGATCGAGCTCAAGTATCACGAGGGCGAGCCCGTGATCCGCGACATCAGCCGCGTCTCCAGGCCGGGGCGCCGCGTCTACTCCAAGATCGGGGACCTGCAAAAGGTCTACAACGGGCTGGGCATCTCGATTCTGTCGACGCCTCGCGGCGTGCTGTCCGATGCGGAAGCACGAACGGCGAACGTCGGCGGCGAGGTGCTGTGCCAAGTCTTCTAAGGACGAACGGGAACACAATCGCCATGTCGCGCGTCGGTAAATATCCGGTCGAGGTCCCGGGCGGGGTGACCGTGACCGTGAGCGGTCGAACGGTCTCCGCCAAGGGCAAGCACGGTGAACTCAACGCGCGCCTGACGGACGACGTCGCGATCGTCCACGAGGGCTCGACCATCAGCTTCACCCCCCGTGGAGATGGCAAGCGCAGCCGCATGATGTGGGGAACAGCCCGTGCCATCGTCCAAAATCTGGTGACCGGCGTCAGCCAGGGGTTTGTCAAGAAGCTGGAGATCCGGGGCGTCGGCTATCGCGCCCAGGTGCAAGGCAAGGACTTGGCGTTGCAGCTCGGATTCAGTCACGACGTCCGCTATCCGATCCCGGAGGGGATCAAGATCGAGTGTCCCGATCAGACCCACATTACGATCAGCGGCGCCGACAAGCAGCGGGTCGGGCAGGTCGCCGCCGAGGTTCGCGCGTTCCGGTCCGTCGAGCCCTACAAGGGCAAGGGCATCCGCTATGAGGGCGAATTCGTGATGCTCAAGGAAGGCAAGAAGAAGTAAGATCATGGCCAACAAACTCGAACTTTTCGAACGTCGACGCGACCGTACCCGCTATCGGCTCCGGACCGTGTCCGGTGACCGGCCGCGCCTCTCGGTGTTCCGGTCGAACCGGCATATCTACGCCCAGATCATCGATGACTCCCGCGGTCACACCATCGCCGCCGCGTCGACGCTGGAGAGCGAAATCCGCGGCAAGGTCGCGAACGGGGGCGACAAGGAGGCGGCAAAGGTCGTCGGCCAGCTGGTCGCCGAGCGGGCGCAGGCGGCCGGGATCCTCGAGGTGGTGTTCGACCGTGGCGGCTACCGCTATCACGGACGGGTTCAAGCGCTTGCTGATGCGGCGCGGGAATCCGGTCTGAAGTTCTGAGGGAGAAGCGAGCATGGCACGCAGACCGGAGGGCCGCCGGGGCGAAGGACGACGCGACGAGCGCGGGCAGTCCGGCGAAGAGTCGGAACTGACCGACAAGCTGGTCCACATCAACCGCGTCGCCAAGGTGGTGAAGGGCGGTCGCCGCTTCTCCTTCGCGGCGCTGGTCGTCGTTGGCGACGGTCGCGGCCGCGTCGGCTTCGGCACGGGCAAGGCACGCGAGGTGCCGGAGGCGATCCGCAAGGCCACCGACCAGGCGAAGAATGGCTTGGTCCGCGTGCCGCTGCGCGATGGCCGGACACTGCATCATGACGTCGAAGGGCACTTCGGCGCCGGCCACGTCGTCCTGCGTGCCGCGCCGGCGGGCACCGGTGTGATCGCCGGTGGACCGATGCGCGCGGTGTTCGAGACCATGGGCGTGCAGGACGTGGTCGCCAAGTCCATCGGCACGGCCAACCCGCACAACATGGTGCGCGCGACCTTCGATGCGCTCAAGAACTGCACCTCGCCGCGTTCCGTGGCCGCCAAGCGCGGCAAGAAAATCGGCGAAATCATCGCCCGGCGCGGTGACATCGGTAATGAGCGGGCGAGGACCGAACGGTGAGCGACGCAATGACGAAACGCGTTCGCGTGACGCAGATCGGCAGTCCGATCGGCCGCCGCTCCGACCAGCGGGCGACGCTGATCGGCCTGGGGCTGAACAAGATGCATCGGACGCGCGAGCTCGAGGATACGCCGGCGGTGCGCGGCATGATCGACAAGGTGAGCCATCTCGTCCGCGTCGACAACGCGGAGTGACCGGCGGCCGATGACCGCCGCAATGGAGTGACCGGCGGCCGATGACCGCCGCAATGGAGCGAACGATGAAACTCAACGACCTGCGCGACAATGCGGGCGCCCGCGCGCCTCGGAAGCGCGTCGGCCGCGGCATTGGTTCGGGCCTTGGCAAGACCTCGGGCAAGGGCCACAAGGGCCAGCAAGCGCGCAGCGGCGGCGGTGTCCGGCCGGGCTTCGAGGGCGGGCAGATGCCGCTGTATCGGCGCATGCCGAAGCGCGGATTCAAGAATCCGTTCCGCAAGACATTTGCCGAGGTCAACGTCGGCACCTTGCAGAAGGCGATCGACGCCGGGCGGCTCGATGCCTCCGGCGTGGTCGACGAAGCCGCGATGCAGGCCGCCGGGCTGTTCAAGCAACGTCACGATGGCGTGCGCCTGCTTGCGAAGGGCGCGTTGACGGCCAAACTGGATGTTCGTGTGACCGGCGCGTCGAAGGGCGCGATCGCCGCCATCGAGCAGGCTGGTGGCCGGGTGACCGTGGGGCCGTCGTCCACTCCGGCGGAGATCGCCAATCCGGCGCCGGCGGATGATGCCGAGGCCGTGCCATCCGCACCGGCGGATCCGCCGCCGGCGACCGAAACGCCGAAGGACTGAGTCCAAGGACCCGCCCATGGCCTCCGCCGCCGAGCAACTTGCCTCGCAGATCAACTTTGGCGCGTTCGCCAAGGCGACAGAACTCAAGAAGCGCCTGTGGTTCACGCTCGGCGCGCTGATCGTCTATCGCATCGGCACCTATATCCCGCTGCCGGGCATCGATCCGGTGGCGGTCGGCGATATCTTCCGTCAGCAGGCCGGCGGCATCCTCGGCATGTTCAACATGTTCGCCGGCGGTGCGCTCGGGCGGATGACGATCTTCGCCTTGAACATCATGCCCTACATCTCGGCCGCCATCATCATGCAGTTGATGACGGCCGTCGTGCCGTCGCTCGAAGCGATGAAGAAGGAAGGCGAGTCTGGGCGGAAGCGGATCAACCAGTACACCCGCTATCTTACCGTGCTGATCACGACGGTGCAGGCCTATGCGCTCGCCATCGGCCTGGAGGGCATGCAGTCGTCCGCCGGTCCGGCGGTCATCGATCCCGGGTGGTTTTTCCGCTTCACCACCATCGTCACCCTGGTGGGCGGCACCATGTTCCTGATGTGGCTCGGCGAACAGATCACCGCGCGCGGCGTCGGCAACGGCATCTCGCTGATCATCTTCGCCGGGATCGTTGCCGAGTTGCCGAGCGCCCTCGCCGGCACGTTGGAGCTAGGTCGGACCGGCGCCCTGTCCACCGCCATCATCATCCTGCTGCTCGCCATGGCGGTCGCCGTGATCTTTTTCGTGGTGTTCGTCGAGCGCGCGCAACGCCGCATCCTGGTGCAGTACCCGAAACGTCAGCAAGGGACGCGGATGGTCGGCGGCGAGAGCACCCATCTGCCGCTCAAGCTCAACACCTCGGGCGTCATCCCGCCGATCTTCGCCAGTTCGCTGCTGCTGATGCCGATCACCATCATCAACTTCGCCGCCGAGGGCACGGGCGGCCCGGAGTGGCTGAACACGGTGTCGGTCTATCTGGGGCGCGGGCAGCCGCTTTATCTCCTCACCTACCTCGGCTTGATCGTGTTCTTTGCGTTCTTTTACACGGCAGTCGTGTTCAATCCGGCCGATACGGCGGACAACCTGAAGAAATACGGTGGCTTCGTCCCTGGCATTCGTCCGGGCAAGAACACCGCGGAATATCTGGACAAGGTGCTGACGCGTCTGACGGTGGTGGGCGCGGCGTATCTGGCCCTGGTTTGCCTGTTGCCGGAGATTCTCATCTCACGATACTCCGTGCCCTTCTATTTCGGCGGCACCAGCCTGCTCATCGTCGTCACGGTGACGTTGGACACGGTCGGTCAGATTCATTCGCATCTGCTCGCGCACCAGTACGAAGGCCTCGTGAAAAAGGCGAAACTGCGGGGGAAACGACGATGAATGTGATCCTGTTCGGTCCGCCCGGTGCGGGCAAGGGAACGCAAGCCAAGCGCCTGGAAGAACTCTTCGGGATTGCGCAACTGTCGACCGGCGAGATGCTGCGCGCCGAGGTGGCGGCCGGATCGGCCCTGGGCCGGCAGGCCGACGATATCATGAAGGCGGGCGGGCTGGTGCCCGACGACCTGATCATTGGCATGATCGACGGCCGCCTCGATCAGGACGACTGCCGCGATGGTTTCATCCTCGACGGATTTCCCCGCACCCTCGGCCAGGCGCGAGCGTTGGATGACCTGCTGCAGCGGAAGGGGTTGGCGCTGGACCATGTGATCTCGATCGAGGTCGACGATGACGCCATGGTCGAGCGCATCACCGGGCGGTACACCTGTGCCACCTGCGGCGCCGGATACCATGATACGTTCCAGCGCCCGCGAATCGAGGGCGTCTGCGACAAATGCAGCGGCACGACGTTCGAACGGCGTGCGGACGACAACGAGGCGACGGTGCGATCGCGGCTCGATGCCTATCACGCCCAGACGAAGCCGATCCTCGATCACTACCAGGCGCTGGTGCGCACGGTCGATGGCATGACGAGCATCGACGGCGTGACGGATCAGCTGCGTGGCGTTGTGCAGCAAACACTAGGTTGACGTCTTGCGCTCGATCTTTATACTCCGTCGGCTGCGTTTGCGGGCGTCTTCCCTCACGATGGTCATAACGAACTAAAGGAGAGCGTGCGGTGGCGCGTATCGCTGGGGTCAATGTACCCACAGGCAAGCGGGTGGAAATCGCCCTCACATACATTCACGGGATCGGCCCGGCGACCGCGCGCAAGATCTGCGCCCAGTTGGCGATCCCGCGGGAACGGCGTGTCAATCAGTTGAGCGATGCCGAGGTGATCCAGCTTCGCGAACTGATCGACGGCGACCACGTGGTCGAGGGCGATCTTCGGCGCGAGGCGGCGATGAACATCAAGCGCCTCATGGACCTGGGGTGCTATCGCGGCTTGCGGCATCGCCGCGGGCTGCCGGTGCGCGGCCAGCGGACCCATACCAACGCGCGGACCCGCAAGGGCAAGTCGAAGCCCATCGCCGGCAAAAAGAAGGTCAGCAAGTAGGCAAGGTTTGAAGGCCCGGTTCGCAGGATTGACAGGACAGCATCATGGCAAAAGCACCGCAGCGGCCCCGCCGACGCGAGCGTAAGAATATTACTTCGGGCGTCGCGCACATCAATGCGACCTTCAACAACACGCTGATCACCATTACCGACGCCCAGGGCAACGCGATTTCATGGTCGTCGTCCGGCTCGCAGGGGTTCAAGGGCTCGCGCAAGTCGACACCGTACGCGGCTCAGGTCGCCGCCGAGGATGCCGCGCGCAAGGCCCAGGAACACGGCATGAAGACGCTGGAGGTCGAGGTGAAGGGCCCGGGGTCCGGCCGCGAATCGGCGCTTCGCGCCTTGCAATCGGCCGGCTTCACGATCACCGCCATTCGCGATGTGACGCCGATTCCACACAACGGTTGCCGCCCCCGGAAACGGCGCCGCGTCTGATCGCGGGCGCGCCGTGGGCGCGGATCCGGACCTGCTCGACCGAGCGGGCGCCATTCGGGCGCCGCGCTCGCACTTCTGTTAGAGAAACGAGGTTGCCGTAGTGATTCAACGCAATTGGCAGACCCTGATCAAACCCTCGAAACTCGACGTCCTGCCCGGCGCCGATCCCCGCCGTCGGGCGACGATCGTGGCCGAGCCGCTCGAGCGCGGTTTCGGGTTGACGCTCGGCAACGCCCTCCGGCGCGTGCTGTTGTCGTCGCTGCACGGTGCCGCCGTCACCGCCATCCAGATCGACGGCGTGCTGCACGAATTCTCGTCGATTCCAGGGGTGCGCGAGGACGTCACCGATATCGTGCTGAACGTCAAGTCGATCGCGCTCCGCATGGGCGGGGAAGGCCCGCGGCGCGTCTATCTGCGCGCCGAAGGTCCCTGCGAGGTGACCGCCGGCATGATCGAGACCGGCCACGACATCGAGGTGATGAGCAAGGATCTCGTCATCTGCACCCTCGACCAGGGGGCGCGCCTGTCCATGGAACTGACAGTTGAGAACGGCAAGGGCTATGTGCCGGCGGCGGCCAGCAAGAGCGAAGAGGCGCCGATCGGCCTGATCCCGGTGGACGCCATCTATTCGCCCGTGCGCAAGGTCGCCTACAAGGTCGAGAACACCCGCGTCGGCCAGGTCACCGACCACGACAAGCTCTCGCTGGAGGTCAGCACCAACGGCGCGGTGTCGCCCGAGGATGCGGTGGCGCTGGCGGCGCGCATCCTGCAAGACCAGTTGCAGATGTTCATCAACTTCGAGGAGCCGCAGATCGCGGTCGAGGAAGACCGGCGCGACGACCTGCCGTTCAACCGCAATCTCCTGCGCAAGGTGGACGAACTGGAGCTGTCGGTGCGCTCGGCCAACTGCCTGAAGAACGACAACATCATTTACATCGGTGATCTCGTGCAGAAGTCCGAGGCCGACATGCTGCGGACGCCGAATTTCGGCCGGAAATCTCTGAACGAGATCAAGGAAGTGCTGGCGCAGATGGGCTTGCAGTTGGGCCTCGAAATCCCCAACTGGCCGCCCGAGAATATCGAGGATTTGGCGAAAAAGCTGGAAGAGCCGTACTGACCGGCTCAGGTCGGGCACGCGCCCGGTCGTCCGGTTCGGCCTAGGAGAGAGAACGATGCGTCACGGCATCAGCGGGCGCAAGCTCAATCGGACGAGCAGCCACCGCAAGGCGATGTTCGCCAACATGACGGTGTCGCTGCTGCGGCACGAACAGATCACGACGACCCTGCCGAAGGCGAAGGAGCTGCGGCGGTTCGCCGATCGCATGATCACGCTCGGCAAGCGGGGCAACCTGCACGCCCGGCGGCAGGCGGCGGCGTTCCTGCGCGACGATCGGATCGTCGGCAAGCTGTTCGAGTCGCTCGCCGCGCGCTATCGCGACCGGTCCGGCGGCTATACACGCGTGCTCAAGGCGGGCTTCCGCTATGGCGACAACGCGCCGGTGGCGGTGATCGAACTGGTCGATCGCGATCCGGACGCCAAGGGTGCCGAAGACAAGGCGCGGGTTGCGGCCGAACTTGCCGCGGCCGAGGCTGCGGAAGCCCAGTAGCGCCCTTCGCGGCCGGCCGATGCGGCCACCCTCCCGAGATCGTCGGCAACGGATCGCCAGGCGGCACCCCCGTCCACGCGGCGTGGCGATCGCCGCGCTGATCCTGCTGGCGGGTGTGCTGCTGTCCGGCGCCGCGGGGGCGGAGCCGGCCGCGGATCGGGTCACGGATCGGACCACGAATCGGGCCATCGAGCGCCGCATGCCGGACTCACGCTCAGAGGTCCTGCTCTCCTACGCGCCGGTCGTGCGGATCGCGGCACCGGCCGTCGTCAACATCTACAGCCGTAAGGTGGTGCAGAGCCGCCCGCCCGCACCGATGTTCGACGATCCGTTCTTCCGGCGCTTCTTCGGCCCCGATCGGCCGTTCGGAGCGCCGCGCGCCCGCGTGCAGAACGCGCTCGGCTCCGGCGTGATCGTCGACGCGGGCGGCATCATCGTCACCAATCGCCATGTCATCGCCGACGCGGCGGAGATCACCGTCGTTCTCGCCGACCGGCGCGAATTCGATGCCGAGGTCATTGGCGCGGACGACACCACCGATCTCGCGGTGCTGCGCATCGACGCCGGCGACGAGGCATTGCCGATCCTGCGCCTGCGGGATTCGGACTCGGTGGAGGTGGGCGATATCGTGCTGGCCATCGGCAATCCGTTCGGCGTCGGGCAGACGGTGACCAGCGGCATCGTCTCGGCGATCGCCCGCACCCGCGTCGGGCGCGGCGAGCACGATTTCTTCATCCAGACCGACGCGGCGATCAATCCCGGCAACTCCGGCGGCGCCTTGGTGGACATGTCCGGCGCGCTGATCGGCATCAACACCGCCAACTACTCCAAGAGCGGTGGTTCGCTCGGCATCGGCTTCGCCGTGCCCGCCAACCTGGTTCGCTCGGTGGTCGCCGGCATCACCGGCGAAGGGCGCCTGGTGCGTCCTTGGCTCGGGGCCCGCACCCGCACGGTCTCCGCCGACCTTGCCACCGGGCTCGGCCTGAAGCGACCGCGCGGCGTCATCGTCGAGGAGGTGCATCCGCGCGGACCGGCCGCCGCCGCCGGTCTGGAATCCGGCGACGTGCTGATCGCCGTCGACGGCCAACCTGTCGACACGCCCCAGGCCCTCGACTACCGACTGGCGACCCGCAGCGTCGGTGAGACCGTGGCGGTCCGCCGCTGGCGTCGCGGACAGGAAGAGATCGTTTCGCTGGCTCTTGTGGTGGCGCCCGAGGATCCGCCGCGGGATGTCACCGAGCTCGGCGGCAGCCATCCGCTGTCCGGCGCCGCGGTGGCCAACCTGTCGCCGGCACTCGCCCAGGAACTGGGCGTCGACGGCTTTCGCGACGGCGTCGTCGTCGTTGCCGTGCGTCGCGGCAGCCCCGCCGACCGCTATGGCGTGCGCGGCGGCGACCATGTCGTCTCGGTGAACGACAATGACATCGCCTCCGTCGCGCGGCTGAAGGCGCGGCTGGCACGGCCAGAACTCGTGCAGCGGCTGCGGCTCCGCCGCGGCGGCCAGATCCTGGAATGGCGGATGTCCGGATGACGACGCTGTTCGACGCGGCCGCGCCGCATCCGCTGGCCGACCGGCTGCGCCCGAAGCGGCTCGCCGACGTCGTCGGTCAAGACCATCTGCTGGGACCCGACGGGCCGATCACCCGCATGCTCGCGGCCGGCCGCGTCACCTCGACGATCCTCTGGGGACCGCCGGGATCGGGCAAGACGACCATCGCCCGCCTGCTCGCCGATCACACGGATCTCCACTTCGAGCCGCTGTCGGCGGTGTTTTCCGGGGTTGCCGATCTGCGCCGGGTGTTCGATGCGGCGCGCAAGCGGCGCGCGGTCGGCCAGGGAACGCTGCTCTTCATCGACGAGATCCACCGCTTCAACCGGGCGCAGCAGGACGGCTTTCTCCCCTACGTCGAGGATGGAACGGTCATCCTCGTCGGGGCGACCACCGAAAACCCGTCGTTCGAACTCAATCCGCCGCTACTCTCACGTTGCCGGGTGCTGGTGCTCGTGCGGCTCGACCGCGGCGCGCTTGGCCGCCTGCTCGACCGGGCCGAGGCGACGCTCGGCCGGCCGTTGCCGCTGGATGCGGAGGCCCGCGACGCGCTCTGCGCCATGGCCGACGGCGACGGCCGATACCTGCTGAACATGGCGGAGGTGCTGGCTGATCTCCCGCCGGCGCCGACGCTCGATCCGGCGGGCCTGGCGGCCGCGGTGCAGCGGCGGCTGCCGATCTACGACAAGCACCAGGAGAGCCACTACAACCTGATCAGTGCCCTGCACAAATCCCTGCGCGGCTCCGACACGGATGCCGCGCTCTACTGGCTGGCCCGCATGCTGGTCGGCGGCGAGGACCCCCTCTACATCGCCCGGCGGCTGGTGCGTTTCGCGGTGGAGGACGTGGGCATGGCCGACCCCCAGGCGCTGCCGCAGGCGCTGGCCGCCTGGGATGCCTATGAGCGGCTGGGCTCGCCGGAAGGCGATCTGGCGCTGGTCCAGTGCGTCGTCTACCTGGGCACCGCGCCCAAATCCAACGCGCTCTACCGCGCCGAGGGAGCGTCGCGCCGGGCCGCCCGCGACACCGGCTCGCTGATGCCGCCCATGCACATCCTCAACGCGCCGACCCGCCTGATGAAGGATCTCGGCTACGGCCGCGGCTATGCCTACGACCACAATGCGCCAGACAGCTTTTCGGGCCAGTCCTACTTTCCCGACGACATGGATCGCCAGCGCTTTTACAGCCCGCGGGAGCAGGGCTTCGAGGTCGAGATCGGCAAGCGCCTGCGATCCTGGGAAGCATTGCGCGCGCGGCGGCATGCCGAGCCTGCGAAGAAACCGCTTTGATTTCCATGCACCCCGATCAACATGATGGCCTATGCGTGAGCGCTTTGGCGATGTCCGCTTCTCGGAAGCGCGGCCGGCCGGGGGATCGGATGCGATGAAAGCCGCGGCGACGGGCAACGGTGGCACCAGTGGGCATGGCTCCCAGCAGCATCCGCCGGCCGCCGCCGAGCCGGTGCTTGCCGTCGATGCGTTCACCGCCATGCTGTTCGACATGGACGGCGTGATCACCCGCTCCGCCGACTTGCACGGGGTGTTCTGGAAGCAGGTATTCGACGCATTCCTGCAGGCGTTCTCGGCGCGCAACAACCTGCCGTTCCGTCCATTCGACGCAATTGCCGACTATCATGACCACGTCGACGGCCGGGGGCGCTACGACGGCGTCGCCTGCTTTCTCGCGTCGCGCGGGATCGTCATCCCGTTCGGCGAGCCGACCGATGACGGGACCACCGAAACCTGCTGCGGACTCGGCAATCGCAAGAATCAACTGTTCCTCGAGCACCTGGACCACGTCGGCCCCGAGCTCTTTCCAGCAACCGTCGCGCTGTTGCGCACGTTGAAGGCGAGGGGCCGCAAACTCGCGGTCGTCTCGGCCAGCAAGAACGCCGAGACCGTGCTGCGCCGCGCCGCCCTGTTCGACCTGTTCGACGCGCTGGTCAGCGGCCGCGAGGCGGCGGCGCTCAGCCTGGCCGGCAAGCCGGCCCCCGACACCTATGCCAAGGCGGCGGAGATGCTCGGGACCACAGCGGCCGAGAGCGTCGTGTTCGAGGACACCGTCACCGGCGTGCAGGCGGCGAAGACCGCCGGCGCGGGCCTGATCGTCGGCGTCGATCGCGCGCACGACCGCGCGGCGCTGTTGTGGCACGGCGCCGACATCGTCGTCGACGATCTCGGCGAACTGATGCTGCGCTGAGCCGTGGCCTGGAAGGTGGCGGCGTCCCATGCCATCCGTTGAGATCCGCGAGATCGGCACCGACGAGACGGGTCTCCGCCTCGACCGCTGGTTTCGTCGGCACTTTCCCGACGTGCCCCAGGCCCGGCTGCAGAAGTGGCTGCGCACCGGTCAGGTGCGGCTGGACGGACACCGGGTGACGGCGAGCGAACGGGTGACGGCCGGGCAGCGGGTGCGCATTCCGCCATTCGACGACGCGGCGCGGCCGGCGTCGGCGGAGTCGGAACGCCCGGGCGCGCCGCTGCGACAGGCGGATGTGACGGCGCTTCGCGAGCGCGTTCTCTATCGTGACGATCACGTCCTCGTCATCGACAAATCGGCCGGCTTGGCGGTGCAGGGCGGCACCGGCACCCACCGCCATCTCGACGGCATGCTCGATGCCCTCGCCTTCGACGGCGCACGCCCCCGCCTGGTGCACCGGCTCGACCGAGACACCTCGGGCGTGCTGCTGCTGGCGCGCTCAGCCTCCGCGGCGGCGGCGCTGACGGCGGCGTTTCGCGGCCGGCGGATCCGCAAGATCTACTGGGCGATCGTCGTCGGTGTCCCCGAGGTGAATGAAGGTCGCATCACCGTGCCGCTCGACAAACGCCGGGTCGGCGGCGGCGAAAGGGTGGTCGCCGGGGAAGGCGGCCAGAGTGCGGTCACCGTGTTCACCGTGCTCGAGCGCGCCGGCGATGCCGTCGCCTGGCTCGAACTGGAGCCGCTCACCGGCCGCACCCATCAACTTCGCGCCCACTGCCTCGCCCTCGGCACGCCGATTCTCGGCGATGGCAAGTATGGCGGGGCGGCGGCGTTCCTGAGCGGCGACCAGAGCCGCCGCCGATTGCATCTGCATGCCCGGTCCCTGACCATCCCGCATCCGGCGGGCGGCACGCTGGTTGTCGAGGCAGCGCTGCCCGATGCCCTGCTGGACACATGGCGGTTCTTCGGCTTCGATCCGGCCCCGCCGAGCCGCCCCTTGCGAACGGCCGCCGCGATGCCGGAAACGGCCTGCCAAACGCCCCGGCGGGGGCGGCGCTGAGCGACGTGGCGACGGCCTTGCAGCGGCGATTGCCGTGGGTCCATAATGACGCGTTTCGTGTGGCCGAGGGCCTTTCGGCACCCGTCGCGCACGGGAAATGCAACCGGAAACGGAGGGAGATCATGGCCTACTACTCCGGCGGGCGCGATCCCTGGGCGGATCCGCTGACCAGCCTCAGGCGCATCCAGGACGAGGTCAACCGCGCATTCGGCGGCGCGCGGGGAGTACCGTCCACCGAGTATCCGCCGCTCAACGTCTGGCGCAGCGAGGAGGGCACGTTCGTCACCGCCGAGGTGCCGG
>CAZBWP010000012.1:0-5111 GCA_964495295.1 uncultured Rhodospirillaceae bacterium
TGGTGCCGCGCAACGATCCGACGTTGATGTTCACCAACGCCGGCATGGTGCAGTTCAAGAACGTCTTCACGGGCCTCGAGTCCCGCGACTACGCCCGAGCGGTCACCGCCCAGAAGTGCGTCCGCGCCGGCGGCAAGCACAACGACCTGGAGAACGTCGGCCATACCTCCCGGCACCACACGTTCTTCGAGATGCTCGGGAACTTCTCGTTCGGCGACTATTTCAAGGAACTGGCGATCGAGCTGGCGTGGACCCTCGTCACCAAGGAATACGCTCTGCCTGCCGACCGGCTGCTCGTCACCGTCTACGCCGATGACGACGATGCCTACACCCTGTGGCGGAAGATCGCCGGCCTGCCCGCGGATCGCGTCATCCGCATCGCCACGTCCGACAACTTCTGGTCGATGGGGGAGACCGGCCCGTGCGGCCCTTGCTCTGAGATCTTCTTCGATCATGGCGCGCACATCGCCGGCGGCCCGCCGGGCAGCGCCGACGAGGATGGCGAGCGGTTCGTCGAGATCTGGAACCTGGTGTTCATGCAGTTCGAGCAGGTCGGTCCCGGCGAACGGCTGCCCCTGCCGAAACCGTCCATCGATACCGGCATGGGCCTGGAACGCACCGCCGCGGTGCTGCAGGGCACCCACGACAATTATGACATCGACCTGCTGCGGGCGCTGATCGTCGCCTCCGCCGAGGCCAGCCACAGCGAACCCGACGGGCCGCACCGGATCTCACATCGGGTGATCGCCGACCACCTGCGGGCCGCCTCGTTTCTGATCGCCGACGGCGTCACCCCCGCCAACGAGGGCCGCGGCTACGTGCTCCGCCGCATCATGCGGCGCGCCATGCGGCACGCCCACCTGATCGGCTGCACGGAGCCGCTGATGTGGCGCTTGGTGCCGGCGCTGGTCGCCAAGATGGGTGGCCCGTACCCCGAACTGGTGCGCGCCGAAGCGATGATCACCGACACCCTCCGCCTCGAGGAGGCCCGCTTCAAGAAGACCCTCGATCGTGGCTTGCGCCTGCTGGAGGACGCCACCGCCAAGCTGCCTGCCGGCGGTGTGCTCGATGGCGAGACCGCCTTCAAGCTCTACGACACCTACGGCTTTCCCCTCGACCTCACCCAGGATGCCCTGCGCGGCCAAGGCTATCGGGTCGACACCGCAGGCTTCGACGTGGCCATGGAGCGGCAGCGGACGGAGGCGCGCAAGGCCTGGGCCGGCTCGGGCGAGGCGGCCACCGAGGCCGTCTGGTTCGCGGTGCGCGACGACGTCGGCGCCACCGAGTTTCTCGGCTACGACACCGAGGATGCGGAAGCGACGATCGTCGCCCTGATCAACGGCGGCGACCGCATCGACGTGGCCGAGGCGGGGCACGCCGTCGCCGTCGTCTGCAACCAGACGCCGTTCTATGGCGAATCCGGCGGCCAGGTCGGCGATCGCGGCGTCATCCTCGGCCCCGAGGGATCGCGGATCACCGTCAGCGACACGCAGAAGCGGGCCGGCGATCTCGCCGTGCACCTCGGCATCGTCGAGGCCGGCCGGGTGCGCGTCGGCGACCCGGTCCGTCTGGTGGTCGATCGCGAGCGCCGCACCGCCGTCCGCGCCAACCATTCGGCGACCCACCTGCTCCATGCCGCGCTGCGTCGTCATCTGGGCGAGCACGTCACCCAGAAGGGATCCCTGGTCGCCGCCGGCCGACTGCGTTTCGACATCAGCCATCCGGCCTCCATCGCCGCCGACGCGCTGGCGCGCATCGAGGACGAGGTCAATGCCGGCATTCGGGCCAACGGCGCGGTGATCACCCGGCTGATGGATCCGGAGGCGGCGGTGGCCGCCGGTGCCATGGCCCTGTTCGGCGAAAAGTATGGCGACGAGGTGCGTGTCGTCTCCATGGAGGCTCCGGACAACGGCCAGCGGATCCTCTCGACGGAACTGTGCGGCGGCACCCATGTCCGCCGCACCGGCGACATCGGCATGTTCAAGATCGTCTCGGAGGGCGCGCTGGCCGCCGGTGTCCGCCGCATCGAGGCCGTCACCGGCGCCGCCGCGCAGACCCACGTCGCCGCCGAGGAGGCGGCGTTGCGGGAGGTTGCGGCGCTGTTGCGCGTCGCGCCCGCCGAAGCGCCCGGCCGGGTCGCAGCGCTGCTCGAGGAGCGTCGCGGGCTGGAGCGGGCACTGTCCGATGCGCGGCGGGCCCTGGCCACCGGTGGCCCCGCGCAGGCGGAGATTCGCGAGGTCGGGGGCGTGAAGTATTCGTCGCGCCTGGTCGCCGACGTGCCGGCCCGGGAACTGAAAAGCCTCGCCGACGACCTGAAGAAGAAGATCGGCTCCGGCGTCGTCGCCCTGGTGTCGACGAACGACGGCAAGGCATCGATCGTCGTCGGCGTCACCGATGACCTGACATCGCGGATGAGCGCCGTCGATCTGGTGCGCGTCGCGTCGGCGGCGGTGGGCGGCAGCGGCGGTGGCGGCCGTCCCGACATGGCACAGGCCGGCGGTCCCGACGCCACCAAGGCGCAAGCGGCCCTCGACGCCGTCGAGCAGGCGCTCGCCGGCGCGGCGTGACCACCGCGGCGTCGACCACCGCGGCGTCGACCAGCGCCCCCGCAGAGTCGTCAGCGCGGCGGTGAGCGCGATGCGCGCCATGCTGTTCGAGCGACCGGGCACGCCGCTGCGCTTGGCCACCGTGCCGCGTCCGGAGCCCGGCCCTGGCCAGGTGCTGATCCAGGTCGGCGCCTGTGCCGTGTGCCGCACCGACCTGCACGTGGTCGACGGCGATCTGGGCCAACCGAAAACGCCGCTCGTTCCGGGTCACGAAATCGTCGGCCGCATCGTCGAGATCGGGCCCGGCGTCGATCACCTCACCCTCGGCGACCGCGTTGGTGTGCCGTGGCTCGGCTGGACCTGCGGCGTCTGCCGCTATTGCCGCGCCGGCCAGGAGAACCTGTGCCCCGAGGCCCGTTTCACCGGCTATCAGATCGACGGCGGCTATGCCGAGTACACGGTGGCCGACGCCCGTTACGTGTTTCCCATGCCCGGCGACAGCAGCGACGCCGCCGCAGCACCCCTCCTCTGCGCCGGGCTGATCGGCTGGCGGTCCCTGGTCATGGCGGGGGACGCTGAACGCCTCGGGCTCTACGGCTTTGGCGCCGCCGCCCACATCGTCGCCCAGGTTGCCCGCTGGCAGGGGCGACGCCTCTTTGCCTTCACCCGGCCGGGGGACGCGGCGGCGCAGGCATTCGCCCGCCGCCTCGGGGCGGAGTGGGCCGGCGGCTCGGACGAACGGCCGCCGGATGAGCTCGACGCCGCGATCCTGTTCGCGCCGGTCGGCGCCCTGGTGCCGGCGGCGCTGGCGACGATCCGGCCCGGCGGCACCGTCGTCTGTGGTGGCATCCACATGTCCGACATTCCGTCCTTCCCCTATGACCTCCTCTGGCGCGAGAAGCGCATCGTCTCGGTCGCCAACCTGACGCGCCGCGACGGCGAGGACTTCCTCGCCCTGGCGCCCAAGGTGCCGGTCCGGACCGAGATCGAGACGCTGCCGTTGGCAGAGGCCAATACCGCGCTGCGCCGACTGCGCGACGGCGACCTCACCGGTGCCGCCGTCCTGGTGCCGCGGTGACCGCGCGCCGGGAGCGGGAGCATCGCATCTGGCTGCTCGCCGATGACCGGCCGGGAAACCGGACGCAGGTCCTGGGCGTCGGCGAGGCGCTCGGCTGGCCGTTCGTCGAACAGTCGCTGGCCTACCGGCGCTGCGCCGAGGTGCCGAACCTGCTTCTCGGCGCCGGGTTCGCCGGGCTCGACGCCGACAGTCGGCGCCGCATGGTCGCACCATGGCCGGATCTGGTGATCGCCGCCGGGCGACGGACCGCCCCGGTCGCCCGCGCCATCAAGCGGCGCTCGGCGGGGCGGACGTTCCTCTGTCAACTGATGGACCCGGGGCCGCCGCGGTCCGCTTTCGACCTGATCGCCGTGCCCCGTCACGACCGGCCGACACGGGCCGGCAACGTGCTGATCGTCTCCGGCGCGCCTCACCGCATCACGGCGGACGCCCTCGCGGGGGCCGGCGATGTCTGGCGGCCACGCTTCCGGGAACTGCCCGCCCCCCGCATCGCGCTGTTGGTCGGCGGGACCGTCAAGCGGCGGATCTTCACCGACGCCATGGCGCGAGAGTTGGGGGCGCGCGCCTCGGCGCTGGCGGCGGCGGCCGGTGGCTCGCTGCTGATCTCGACCAGCCGCCGCACCGGCCCGGCGGCCGACGCGTTGCTGGCGGCGATCGAGGTGCCGTGCCACGTCTTCCGCTGGGGCGATGCGGGCGAGAACCCGTACCTCGGCTACCTGGCGTGCGCCGACGCGGTGATCGTCACCGGCGACTCGGTGTCGATGGCCTGCGAGGCCTGCGCCGCGCCGGCGCCGGTGTTCATCTATGCGCCCCCCGGCCTGGCGGCGGCGAAACATGCGCGCCTGCATGACGACCTGTTCGCCGCCGGCCACGCACGGCCGCTCACCGATGCGTCACCCGACATACTGGCCGAGGCGCCGAGCGACGCTTCGACAGCCGCCCCGCGCCCGCCGCCGCTCGATGCCGCCACCGAGATCGCCCGAGAAATTGCCAGGCGGCTCGGCTTGCGGTAGGTGTGGCCGGCTTGGCAAGGATGGTCCCGTGTCCAACAAAACGATCTCCGTCGACGCCGCGTTGTACGATTACCTCCTCGCGGTCTCGCTGCGCGAGGCACCCGTGCTGCGGCGCCTGCGCGACCGGACGCTGCGGTTGCCCCAGGCGCACATGCAGATTTCCCCCGAGCAGGGGCAGTTCCTCGCCCTGCTTGTGCGGCTCACGGGGGCGCGGCGGATCCTCGAGATCGGCACGTTCACCGGCTACAGCGCGCTGGCAATGGCCCTCGCCCTGCCCGAGGAGGGCGGCATCGTCGCCTGCGACATCAGCGAGGACTGGACCCGGATCGCGCGCGAGGCCTGGGCGGAGGCCGGCGTCGGAGAGCGCATCGACCTGCGGCTCGCCCCGGCCCTTGAGACGCTCGACGCGCTGCTCGTCACCGGGGAGGCCGGGCGCTTCGACCTCGCCTTCATCGACGCCGACAAGGAAAACTA
>CAZBWP010000012.1:5211-8180 GCA_964495295.1 uncultured Rhodospirillaceae bacterium
GCTCCGGCCTGCCTGGCCGCGCTGCTGGTCGCGCTGGCGCTCGGCGGGCCGGCGGCGTGCGACGTCGACGACAAACAGGTCAGGCTCTGCCAGCGTCTGATCGCCGCCTTCGAGGATGCCCCCGAGGCGGTGACAATCGAGCGCGTTGCGGCGCACCCCATCGGGACCAACGGCATCATTCTCGACTACCGCCTCGTCGGCGAGGCGCCGGACGGATCGCCCCTCCCCTCCGGCGCCGGCGGCGACGCAGCACCGGTGCATTGGATCTCGTGCCGCTTCGAAACCGACCGCACGGCGCTGTTCGCCCGTGAGTCACGCCTTGTCGAGGTGTCAACCGACCGCACCGGCAGGCTTTCGGACGTCGACCTGCAGATGCTGAGGATCTGGCTGCGCCTCCGTCCCGGGCGGAACGACGGGGTCAAGCCGGTCAGTCGAACGCGACCGTCTGAAGCGCAGCATCCAGCCGCGCCTTGCCCCACGGCTTTGGTTCACTCGGCGGCTTCCCGGCTTCCACGGTAACGCCGCCGCCGATGATCGTCAGTTCAACGCGGCTGCCGGCGGCTTCGATCCACACCCCCCTGCCGTCCAGCAGCGCCACGGCGAAGCTGCCCGGGTCGAGTTCGCCCCAGAACGTGGTGCCGCGCACGCCGACAGTGCCCAACGGCGTGTTGACGGTCAGACCTCCCCGCGCCTTGTCGACCCCGGCCGCGACCGCCGAGAAGACACCCCGCATCAGATCGATGACCGGCCCGTCGCTCTCCTCCTCGTAGCCGACCAGCGTGAAGCTGCTCTTGTCGCCGAGCGTGATCACCGCGCCTTCGATCAGCCGCAGGCGCAGGCGCGACGCGTTGCCGGTGGTGATCGTCTCACCCACGTACACCTTGTCGCCGGTTGCGAGTTGCCGCGCCGTGTCGCCAAGGGACGCCGCGGCAATCCCCTGCAGGCGTGTCACTTCGCCGCCCACGTCAGCGGCGCTGGCGGGCAAGGCCACCGTCATGGCGACCAGGATCAGCAGGGCTCGAAGCATGGTTCGTCTCCTCTCTGCTTGGGCTCCAGTCACACGGCCCGGGCGTGGCGCGTTGCACCCAGTTCCAGGTAGGCGTCGAACGCCGCGGCCACGAGCCTGAGGAATGGCCGGCCGTCCTCCGTCACCGAGACCCGCGCCCCATCAACACGGGCAATGCCGTCGTCGACCAGCGGTTGCAGCCGCTCCAAGGCATCGGCGAAATGCCCGGCGTCGGTGCCATGCGCTTCAGAGACCGCATCCAGGTCGATGGAAAGATAGCACATCAGCCGTTCGATGATCTCGGCGCGCAGGCGATCGTCGGCATCCAGGGCGACGCCGCGCGCGATCGGCAGCCGCCCGGCGGCGACCGCCTTGCCATAGTCGCCGAGCGGTGCCGTGTTCTGGACATAGCCTTGCGGCAGGCTGCCGATGGCCGATGCGCCGAAGCCCAGCAACACGGCCG
The DNA here is from genome assembly GCA_964495295.1 of uncultured Rhodospirillaceae bacterium. Taxonomy (GTDB): domain Bacteria; phylum Pseudomonadota; class Alphaproteobacteria; order Rhodospirillales; family Defluviicoccaceae; genus CAZBWP01. Next base: position 6,681 of record CAZBWP010000012.1, read on the forward strand.
CGTCGTCCGTCGTGTAGCCCTGGAAGTTGCGGCGCAGCGCGCCGGCATCCCGGGCAACGGCGAGCGCGTCGTCCGGCCGGGCGAAGTGGTCGAGACCGATCGCCACGTAGCCGTGACCGGCGAGCCGCTCGCTGGCGGCGACGAACTGCTGCCATCGCGCCTGGGCACCGGGCAGTGCCGTCTCGTCGATCAGCCGCTGGTGGCTCTTCATCCACGGCACGTGGGCATAGCCGAACAGTGCCACCCGTGCCGGCGCCAAGCCCACCGCCGCATCGACCATGGCGACGACCCGCTCCGTGGTCTGGTGCGGCAGCCCGTACATCAGGTCCAGGTTGAGATCGGCGATGCCGTGCCGGCGCAGCCAGCCGCAAACGCGCGCGACCACCTCGAACGGCTGATCGCGATTGATCGCCGCCTGCACCGTGGGGTGGAAATCCTGGACGCCGATGCTGGCACGGTTGACGCCGGCGGCGGCGAGGGCCGCCACGTAGTCCTCGGTGGCATCGCGCGGATCCAGTTCGACGGCGAGTTCGGCGTCGGCCGCGATGTCGAAGCGCCGCCGGAGTGCCGCGACGATCTCCAGCCAGTCCTCGCCCCGGAGCATGGTCGGGCTGCCGCCGCCCCAGTGCAGGTGCCGCGCCACGGATCGGTCCGCGAGCGCGTCGGCCGCCAGGTCGATTTCCAGCAGCAGTTGATCCAGGTAGCGGCGGATCGGCTCGTAGCGGTTGACGATCTTGGTGTAGCAGCCACAGAACCAGCACATGGAGTCGCAGAACGGGATATGGAAGTACAGCGACAGCCCCTGGCCGGGATCCAGGGCGGCGAGCCAGCCGCGGTATACCGCCTCGTCCACCGCCGCCGCAAAGTGTGGAGCCGTGGGATAGCTGGTGTAGCGCGGGACGCGCAGGTCGTAGCGGTCGATGATTGCCGGATCGATGGCCATGCGACCTCGGCCCCGCCTCATCCCGCCGCGCGATAGGCGACGATCTCCTGGCGCTGCCGCCCGAGCCCTTCGATGCCGAGTTCGACGATGTCGCCCGGTTGCAGGTACTCCGGCGGCGAACAGCCCATGCCGACGCCCGCCGGCGTGCCGGTGGTGATCACGTCCCCCGGCATCAGCGTCATGAAATGGCTGAGATGGGAGACGATGTGAGCCACCCCGAAAATCATGTCGGAGGTGTTTCCCGCCTGCCGCCGCTTGCCGTTGAGGTCCAACCAGATCCACAGGTTTTGCGGATCGTGGATCTCGTCACGGGTGACCAGCCACGGGCCGAGCGGCGCGAACGTGTCGGCACTCTTGCCCTTGACGAACTGACCGCCGCGGTTCTTCTGGAAGTCCCGCTCGGAGACGTCGTTCATCACCGCATACCCGGCGACGTGGTCGAGCGCGTGATCCTCTGGAACATATTGCGCCTTCCGGCCGATGATCACGGCCAACTCGGCCTCCCAGTCGGTGTGCGTCGAGTCGCGCGGCAGCATCACCGGATCGTTGGGGCCGCT
>CAZBWP010000012.1:8280-11388 GCA_964495295.1 uncultured Rhodospirillaceae bacterium
CGTTGCGTTGCGAGCGATCGATGCCGATGGCGAGCGGCAGTTGCGGCGGCGTGCCGCGGTATTCCTCGACGCTGGCCGGCGGCACGGCGGCGTCGCCGCAGCGCGGCCGCAGAATGCCGCAGTCCCAGCGGAAGCCGGCGGGGATGCCTGTCATCGCTCCGCCACGATCAAAGATGCATTCGCACAAGCGCCCTTCCTGGCACGCGACGGTGCCCAGACCGGGCCGGTTGCACGCCGGCGCGGCGGCGGCGGCGCTGGGCAGGGCTGCCAGCACCAGCAGTGCCGCGAAGAACGGACGGATCATGCGGGTCGCCTTCCGGTTTTGAGCGGCGCCGCGGAGCCCCGCGGGCCGACGACAAGCCTGCCGCCGATCGGTTGAGGATCCGTTACCGACCGGCGCCGGGCCGGGTCGTCCGGCCGAAGTCGATTGACGAAACGGCGCCATCGTTTAGAACACGCGCAAAGACCATAACGACGGAGGGACAATCCGATGCGCGTGCTGTTCATGACCAATGAGTTCCCTCCGCACATCTACGGCGGTGCCGGTGTGCACGTCGAATACCTGACCCGCGAACTGGCGAAACTGGTGCCGGTCGAGGTGCGCAGCTTCCACGATCAGGCCTTCGTCGAAGGCAACCTCACGGTGCGCGGCACCAAGCTCGAGTCATCCCAGTTCTCCGGCTGTCCGGTCCCGTACGTCTCGCCGCTGAAGGCGCTGGCCACGTGCCTCGCGTTCAACGGACAGGGGATCGAGGCCGACATCGTCCACTGTCATACCTGGTATGCCCAGTTCGGTGGCATCTTGGCGAAAATATTGTACGGCACGCCTTTCGTGCTCACGGTGCACTCGCTGGAACCGCTGCGTCCATGGAAGCGCGAGCAGATCGGCCGCGGCTATGAGCTGTCGAGCTGGGTCGAAAAGGTCGCCCTGGAGATGGCCGATGCGGTGATCGCCGTCTCCACGGCAACCCGGCAGGACGTGCTCGATCTGTTCGATGTCGACCCCGCCAAGGTCATCGTCATCCCCAACGGCATCGATACCGACGAGTATCGCCCGGTGCATCGTTCGGATGCCCTGATCCGCCTTGGCGTCGATCCGGAGCGCCCGTATGTCCTGTTCGTCGGCCGGATGACCCGGCAAAAGGGGCTGTATTACCTGCTCCGCGCCGTGGATTACATCGACCCAGGCATCCAGGTGGTGCTGTGCGCCGGCGAGTCCGACACGCCGCAACTCCAGGCCGAGCTTGAGGGCATGGTCGACAAATTGCAGGAGCGCAGGCCCGGCGTTGTCTGGATCCCGGAGATGGTCAGCCGGCAGACCACGGTGGCCCTCTATGCGCACGCCAGCGTGTTCTGCTGTCCGTCCATCTATGAGCCTTTCGGCATCATCAATCTCGAGGCGATGGCCTGCGGAACGCCGGTGGTGGCGACCGCCGTCGGCGGCATCCCGGAGGTCGTGGTGGATGGCGAGACCGGTTTCCTGGTCGACGCCCGGCTCTCATCGGATCCGCCCTATGACCCCCTCGATGCAGACGCCCTGGCGCGCGGTCTGGCCGACGCCATCAACCGTCTCGGGACCGACACGGCACTCAATGCGCGCATGAGCGAAGCCGGCCGGCGCCGGGTCGTCGACCATTTCAGTTGGGAGAGCATCGCCCACCGCACCCTGGCCCTTTACAAGACATTGGCGCCTTGACAGAGCGAGGGGGACGCGTGCCCCATGCACCGACAGGCCCTCGCCCACTGATCCAGGGAGACCGCGTGAGCATGACTTCGACGGGACCGAGAATCTACAATCTGTTTCCCCCCATGGCCGGAACGGTGGAGGACTGGACGGCGCACCTGCCGCGCATCGCCGACATGGGCTTCAACTGGGTGTTCCTGAACCCGTTTCACGAGACCGGCTCGTCGGGCAGCCTGTATGCGGTGAAGGACTACTTCACGCTGGATGCCGGCTTCCGTGGGAAACAGCGCAAAAGCTCGGACGACCTGCTGCGCGGTTTCGTCAAGGCGGCCGAGAAGCACGGGCTCTCGGTGATGATGGACCTGGTGATCAACCACACGGCGAAGGACGGCCGGTTGCCGGCCGAGCACCCCGAGTGGTTCAGGCGCGAACACGACGGCTCGCTGATGTCGCCCTTCGCCATCGACCCCGGCGACATCCGCAAGAAAACCGTGTGGTACGATCTCGCCGAGATCAACTACGATCAGGGCCCTGAGCGGCAACGGATCGTCGATTACTTCAGCGGCGTCGTCCACCACTACCTCGATCTCGGGATCCGCGGCTTCCGCTGTGACGCCGCCTACAAGGTGCCGAAAGAGGTGTGGCGGGCCCTGATCGACGCGGCGAAGCGGGCGCAGCCTGACTCCGTCTTCTTCGCCGAGAGCCTGGGCGCGTTGCAGGAACAGGTGTTGAGCATGCAGGGCGGCGGTTTCGACTTCCTGTTCAACAGTTCGAAGTGGTGGGACTTCGAGGCGCCGTGGCTGCTCGATCAGTACCAGATGTTCCGCCAGATCGCGCCGTCCGTCGCCTTCCCGGAAACGCACGACACGGAACGGCTTGCCGCCGACCTGGCGGCGGCCGGCAACGGCGATCCGAAGGCGATCGAGCGGGCGTACCGGCGCGCCTACCTGTTCGCCGCGGCGTTCTCGGCGGCGGTGATGATCCCGATGGGCTTCGAATACGGCTTCCGCAAGAAGCTGCACGTGGTCGAGACGAAGCCCGATGACTGGAAGGAATCGCGGCTCTTCGATCTCTCGTCGTTCATCGGTGAGACCAACCAGATGAAGGCCGCCGCGTCGGCGCTCAACCAGGAGGGCCCACAGCGGGCGTTCCGGTTGGGCGACGGCCGGGTCACCTGCCTGGAGCGCCAAGCCGAGCGGGGGAACGCTTGGGCGGTGACGCTGATCAACAACGATCACGGTTCCGACGTTCGGGTACGCACGGACGGTCTCGACGGCCGGATGCGAAACGGCCGCGAGATCACGCCCGGCAGCACGGCCGAATCGTTCACCGCCGGTGCCGAGGTTACGGTCGCACCTGGGGCAGTTCGGATATTCGCGAGCGCGTGAAGGCGCTTGCGGCAAGCAAGATCAAGGGGAGACGCG
>CAZBWP010000012.1:11488-20929 GCA_964495295.1 uncultured Rhodospirillaceae bacterium
GAGTGGCACGAGGCGCCGATGACCCAGGTCAACTTCGGCCTCGCCGAGTGGCGGGGCAGCATCGGCCTCTACGACAACAGCCGCTATGTCTACACCGTCGAGGCCTGGACGGATGTCTACGAATCCTGGTGCATCGGCGTCGAAAAAAAGGTCGCGGCCGGACAGGACGTGACGCTGGAACTGATCGAGGGGCGGGAGCTGATCGAGGAGGCGCTGGCGCGGACGCGCGGCGAGGACGGCACCTGGCTGAAGGCGACCGTCGAGTTGCTGCAGCGTGGCGACGACTCCATGCGCACCACCTTCATGCTCGGCGCCGAACTGCGAACCGTCCTGGCGCGGCTGCCCGACCGCTCGACCGCGGTCCGCTACGACCGCGAGCTCGAGGTCATCGTCGACCGGGTGCAGGCGCGGTTCGCGGCATGGTACGAGATGTTTGCAAGATCGCAGGGCACGATTCCGGGCAAGAGCGCCACCTTCAAGGACTGCGAGGCGCGGGTCCCGCAGGTGCGCGCCATGGGCTTCGATGTCATCTATTTCGTGCCGATCCACCCCATCGGCAGGACCTTCCGCAAGGGCCGCAACAATGCGCTGACCGCGGGCCCCGATGATCCGGGCAGCCCGTACGCCATCGGCGGGCCGGAGGGCGGTCACACGGCGGTGCATCCGGACCTCGGCACGCTCGACGATTTCAAGGCGTTCGTGAAGGTTTGCCACGACCACGGCATGGAGGTGGCCCTCGACTTCGCCGTTCAGTGCTCGCCCGACCACCCGTGGATCAAGGAGCATCCCGAGTGGTTCCTGTTCCGCCCGGACGGCAGCATCAAGTATGCCGAAAACCCGCCGAAGAAGTATCAGGACATCGTCAACGTCGATTTCTACTGCGAGGACTGGCATGCGCTCTGGGAAGAGCTGAAGTCGGTGGTGGAATTCTGGATCGACGCGGGCGTGAAGATCTTCCGGGTCGACAATCCGCACACCAAGCCGGTCCCGTTCTGGGAGTGGATGATCCGCGACATCCAGACCAAGCATCCCGACGTGCTGTTCCTGTCGGAGGCGTTTACCCGCCCGCCGATGCTGTACATGCTGGCGAAGGTCGGCTTCACCCAATCGTACACCTACTTCACGTGGCGGCACACCAAGGCGGAGCTTACCGAGTTCCTGACGGAGATCACCCAGACGGCCGTCAAGGAATACATGCGGCCCAACTTCTTCACCAACACCCCGGACATCAATCCGCCGTATCTGCAAACCGGCGGCCGGCCGGCGCACATGATCCGGCTGGTCCTCGCGGCGACCCTCTCCGGCGTGTATGGCATCTACAGCGGCTTCGAACTGTGCGAGGCGACGCCGGTCCCGGGCAAGGAAGAATACCTCAACTCCGAGAAGTACGAGTACAAGGTCTGGGACTGGGATCGTCCCGGCCACATCAAGGAGTTCATTGCCAAGGTGAACTGGATTCGGGGCGAAAACCCGGCCCTGCATGAACTGCACAACCTCCGCTTCTACCCATCAGCGGACGAGAACGTGCTGTTCTACGGCAAGATGACGCAGGACCGATCGAACATGGTGTTCGCGGTGGTCAATCTCGATCCGTTCACGGCGCACGAAAGCCACGTCGATTTCCCGCTGGCCGAGATGGGCCTCGGGGACCAGGATCTGTACGTCGCGGAAGAACTGTTCTCGGGCCGTCGCCTTGAGTGGCGCGGCGCCCGGCACTGGGTGCGGCTGGATCCCTATCTCAACCCCTGCGAAATCTTTCGCATTACGCCCTTGCGCAAAGGAGTGTGGTAGTCTGCCGCAATGAGGAGGTGCGGATGAGTGACACTGACTCCCTCTGGTACAAGGACGCCATTGTCTATCAGCTGCATGTGAAGGCGTTCTTCGACACAACAGGCGACGGCATTGGTGACTTTCGCGGACTGACCCGAAAGCTCGACTATCTGGTCGATCTCGGGGTGACGGCGGTATGGCTGCTGCCGTTCTATCCGTCGCCGCTGCGTGATGACGGCTACGACACCGCCGACTACACGAGCGTCCATCCCGACTACGGCACCATGCGGGACTTTCGCGTCTTCGTGCGCGAGGCCCATGCGCGCGGCCTCAAGGTGATCACCGAGTTGGTGATCAACCATACGTCGGACCAGCATCCGTGGTTCCAGCGCGCGCGGCGCGCGCGTCCCGGCTCGAAGTTTCGCGACTTCTATGTCTGGAGCGACACCGATCAGAAATATCAGGAGACCAGGATCATCTTCTGCGACACCGAGGTCTCCAATTGGGCCTGGGATCCGGTGGCCTCCAGCTACTATTGGCATCGTTTCTTCTCCCATCAGCCCGACCTCAACTGGGACAATCCGAGCGTCTTCAAAGAAGTCTGCAAAATCATGAAGTTCTGGTTCGACGCCGGGGTCGACGGCCTGCGGCTCGATGCCATCCCGTATCTCTGCGAGCGTGAGGGGACGAACAACGAGAACCTGCCGGAGACGCACGCGGTCATCCGCAAGCTCCGGGCCTGGCTGGACGCCAACTACGCCGACAAGATGTTCCTGGCGGAGGCCAATCAGTGGCCGGAGGACGTGCGCCCCTATTTCGGTGACGGGGACGAATGCCACATGGCGTTCCACTTCCCCGTGATGCCGCGCATCTACATGGCGCTGGCGCGGGCCGACCGCTATCCGATCACCGACATCATGCGGCAGACGCCGGACATTCCCGACACATGCCAGTGGGCGATCTTCCTGCGCAATCACGACGAACTGACGCTGGAGATGGTCTCCGACCGGGAGCGCGACTACCTCTGGCAGTTCTATGCCGCCGATCCGCGCGCCCGCATCAACCTCGGCATCCGCCGCCGGCTGGCCCCGCTGCTCGAGCGCGACACCGCCAAGATCAAACTGCTCAACAGCCTGTTGATGTCCATGCCGGGCACGCCGATCGTCTATTACGGCGACGAGATCGGCATGGGCGACAACGTCTTCCTCGGCGACCGCAACGGCGTGCGGACGCCGATGCAGTGGTCGCCCGATCGCAACGCCGGCTTTTCCACGGCCGACCCCGAGCGGCTCTATCTGCCGCCGATCATGGATCCGGTCTACGGCTATCAGACGGTCAACGTGGAGGCGCAGTTGCGCCGGCCGACGTCGCAGCTCAACTGGATGCGCCGGCTGGTCGCGGTACGCAAAAGCCACAAGAGCTTCGGGCGCGGCAGCCTCAACTTCCTGTATCCCGGCAACCGCAAGGTTCTCGCCTATCTGCGCGAGCACGACGGCGAGACCATCCTGTGCGTCGCCAACATGTCCCGGGCGCCGCAGCCCGTCGAACTCGACCTCGCCCCCTTCAAGGGCCGGGTGCCCGTCGAACTGATGGGGCGCAGCCCGTTTCCGCCGATCGGCGATCTGCCCTATTTCGTCACCCTGCCGGGCTACGGCTTTTATTGGTTTCTCATCGCCGAGGAGACCGAGGCGCCATCTTGGCACGACATCTATGAAGCGCCGTTGCCGGACTTGCAGACCTTCGTCGTGCCGGACGGCTGGCAGAGCCTCCTGCAAAGCGGCAACCAGGTGACGCTGACCGGCCGCATCCTGCCCGAGTTTCTGCCGACCCGCCGCTGGTTCGCCGCCAAGGGCCAGACCATCCGGTCCGTGCGCCTGGTCGACGAGACGATCCTGCCCGCGGGCCGCGACGGCATGCTGATGGCCTGCATCGCGGTCGATACCGATGACGGACGTGAGCACCTCTACCAGATGCCGATGGGCGCGGCCTGGGAAACCAAGACCGATGATCCGCTGATGCGCCTGCAGGCGGCGACGCTGGCGCGGGTGCGCACCCGCAACCGCGTCGGCGTGCTCTATGATGCGATGGCCGACGCGCCGTTCACCGCCGCGGTGCTCGACGCCATCAAGTCGGGCCTGGATCTCGGCACGGCGCAGGGGCACCGCGTGGTTTTCCGGGCGACCCGGGCGCTCGCCGACGTCGACCTCGCCGAGGAGATGCCGATCGATCGCCTCGGTGGCGAGCAGAGCAACACCTCGATGCGGATCGGCGAGGCGATGATCTTCAAGCTCTATCGACGCCTCGAAGCCGGCATTCATCCGGAAATCGAGCTCGGCCGCTTTCTCACCGAGGAGGCCGGCTTCGCCAACACGCCGCCGCTGCTCGGCAGCGTCGAACGCATCGCGCCCGACGGCACGCCGATGGCGCTCGGCGTCCTGCATGGCTTCATTCGCAATCAGGGCGATGGCTGGGCGTTCGCTCTCGGCTATCTCGACGGCTACCTTGCCGACCGCGGAACCGGCCCGGTCGAGACCGAAGAGGTGTCGGCCGCGGAGGCTCTGCCCCAGGACTTCTTCCTGCCGCTGATGGGGGTGTTGGGCACGCGGATCGCCGAACTTCATGCCGCGTTCGCCATTCCGACCGATGATCCGGCATTCCAGCCCGAACCGGTGACCGCCGCCGACGTCGAGGCTTGGCGGCAGCTGGTCCGCGAGCAGGCCGCCGCCGCCCGATCGGCGCTGCAGCGGACCGTGGCGGATGGCGGCATCGCCGAAACCTTGCGGGCGCGGGTGAACCGCCTGCTCGAGCGGTGGGACGCGGTCGATGGGCGAATCGCGGAGGCGTTGCCCCGGGACCTCGCCGTCACCAAGACGCGGCTGCACGGCGACCTGCACCTCGGGCAGGTGGTGGTCGTGCGGGACGATTTCTTCATCCTCGACTTCGAGGGCGAGCCGGTCCGACCCATGGTCGAGCGGCGGGCCAAGCAGTCGCCGATGCGCGACGTCGCCGGCATGGTCCGCTCGTTCAACTATGCCGGCCGCGCCGCCCTGCAGCGAATCCCGGCGACCGACGCCCGGATCGACGACCTGCGGGACGCCGTCGATGCCTGGGAGCACGCATCCGTCGCGGCGTTCCTCGACGCCTACCGGGCCGCGGCGGCAGGCTGCTCCTCGGTGCCACAGGACGATGCGGCGTTCGCCGGCCTGCTCGATCTGTTCACCCTCGAAAAGGCGCTGTACGAGAGCTGTTACGAGGCGGCCAACCGGCCCGAGTGGCTGGCGATCCCGTTGCATGGTATCGAGCGCATTGTCGGGGTCGGCACCGACACCCCTGAATGAGAAAGTTGGCGAAACGCTGCCGATGTGCCAGCATGTCTGAATGACGCCGAAGCAACTCAGCCAGCACATTGATCGCCTCGTCTCGGCCCGCCACGGCGATCCCTTCGCCTTCCTCGGCATGCACCCGGAAGGGCCAGAGGGCGGGCTGGTTGTACGTGTCTTCCTGCCCCAGGCCAAAGCGATCACCGTCGTCGACGCGGCCACCGGCGAGCCGATCGCCGCATTGAAACGGCTGCATGCCGCCGGCGTCTTCGCCGGATCGGTCGGCGGCCCGCGCCGTCAGTTCCACTACCGTCTGCAGGTCGACACCGGCAGGGAGACCATCGAGATCGAGGATCCCTATCGTTTCTCGCCGATCCTCAGCGACGTTGACGTCTTCGAGATCGCCGAAGGCGACCGTCACCGGCTGGACACCAAGCTGGGTGCCCACGCCATGACCATCGACGGCGTGCGCGGCGTCGGCTTCGCCGTCTGGGCGCCCAACGCCGCCCGGGTCAGCGTGGTTGGCGACTTCAACGACTGGGACAGCCGCCGCCATCCCATGCGTTTCCGCCTGGAATGTGGTGTGTGGGAGCTGTTCCTGCCGGATGTCGCCGAGGGTGCGCTCTACAAGTTCGAGATCGCCACGCGCAAGAACGAGCTCCTGACCTTGAAGCTCGATCCCTTCGCCTTCCAGTGCGAACAGCCGCCAGGCAACGCCGGCGTCGTTTGCGATGTCCGCCGCCACCGCTGGCGCGACAGCGCCTGGATGCGCGATCGGGCGCAGACCATCGCCCGCGACGCGCCGATCAGCATCTACGAGGTTCACCTGGGCTCGTGGCGACGCCACGTCGAGCGCGGCCACGGCTATCTCACCTATGCCGAGCTCGCCGAGACGCTGATCCCCTACGTGCTCGACCTCGGCTTCACCCACATCCAGCTGCTGCCGGTCACCGAGCACCTGATCGACGGCAGTTGGGGCTACGAGCCGCTCGGCCTGTTCGCCCCCACCAGCCGGTTCGGCCGGCCGAGCGAGTTCCAGGGCTTCGTCGACCGCTGTCATGCCGCCGGCATCGGCGTGCTGCTCGACTGGGTGGCCGGCCACTTCCCCACCGACGCCCACGGCCTCGGGTATTTCGATGGCACCTGCCTCTACGAGCACTCCGACCCGCGCGGCGGGCGCGACGCCGACCGCGCGCTGATTTACAACTACGGGCGCTACGAGGTCACCGACTACCTGCTCAACAATGCCCTGTTCTGGCTGGACGCCTACCATATCGACGGGCTGCGCCTCGATGCGGTGGAGTCCATGCTCTATCTCGACCACAGCCGGCGGCTGGGCGAGTGGCTGCCCAATCCGCACGGCGGCAACGAGAACCTGGAAGCCATCACCTTCCTGCGCGCCTTGAACCAGACGGTCTACGAGCACCACGCCGATATCGGCACCTTCGCCGAGGAGAACACGTCCTGGCCGATGGTCTCGCGGCCGACATATCTCGGCGGCCTCGGGTTCGCCTACAAGTGGAATGTCCGCTGGATGCAAGACACGCTCTCGTACATGAGCCGCGATCCCATCTTCCGCAAGCACATGCACGACCGCCTGACTTTCGGCATCATGTATGCGTTCAATGAGAACTTCGTGCTGCCGCTCAGCCACAACGGCGTGGTGGAAGGCAAGGGGTCGCTGATCCGCAAGATGCCAGGTGATCGCTGGCAACGCTTCGCCAATCTGCGTGTCTATTTCGGCTTCATGTTCACCCATCCGGGAAAGAAACTGTTGTTCATGGGCGGCGAGTTCGCCCAGGAACGCGAGTGGGACCACAACTCCAGCCTGGACTGGCATCTGCTCGACGATCCCCTGCACATCGGCGTCCAGAACCTCGTGCGCGACCTCAACCTCGCCTACCGTGAGCTGACGGCGCTCCATCGCCGCGACTGCGAGGCCGACGGTTTCGAGTGGATCGACTACACCGACGTGGACAAGAGCATCGTCTCCTACATCCGCCGTGGCGATGAGCCCGACGACGTCTGCGTCGTCATCTGCAACTTCACGCCGGTGGTCCGCGAGGACTACCGCATCGGCGTGCCGATTCCGGGCTTCTATGAAGAGCGCGTGAATACCGACTCCGCGGTCTACGGAGGCAGCGGCATCGGCAACGCCGAAGGCGTCCAGGCCGATCCGATCGCCTGCCACGGCCGCGCCAACAGCATCCAACTCACGCTGCCCCCGCTCGCCGCCATCCTGCTGACCCCGCGCCCGGCGGCGTAGTGGCCCGATGCCAAGGGATGGGGCCGATCCTCCGCTGGCATCGAACGACCCCTTGAGAATCTGAGTGGCTGGGGATGCAGCGTCGCCGGCGGCAGAGCCGATCCGGTTTGCCATCGCCTTTTCCGTTCGTCCGGCTTACCTATGGGGCCATGAACCAACGCCCCTTCGTCAAGATGCACGGGCTCGGCAACGACTTCGTGGTGATCGACGCGCGCCGCCAACCGCTGACGGTGTCGGCTGCCGGCGTGCGCGCCCTCGCCGACCGCCGGACCGGCATCGGCTTCGACCAGCTGATCACCATCGAGCCGCCACGCAACGCCGCCGCCGATGCGTTCATGCGCATCCGGAACGCCGACGGCGGCGAGGTGGAGGCCTGCGGCAACGCCGCCCGCTGCGTCGCGCTGCGGCTGATGGCGGACGCCGGCGCAACGACGGTCACCCTCGAGACCGTCGCCGGGTTGCTGCGGGCCGAGGCGATGGGTGACCATCGCGTCGCCGTCGACATGGGGCCGGCGGGCTGCGACTGGCGCGACATCCCGCTGGCCGAACCGGTCGACACGGCGCATCTGCCGGTCGCGGTGGGCGGCCTCGCCGACGGTGTCGCCGTCAGCATCGGCAATCCGCACGCCGTGTTCTTCGTCGACGACGTGGCGGCCGTCGATCTGGCCCTCGTCGGTCCGACCATCGAGCACCACCCGCTGTTTCCGCGGCGCACCAACGTCGAGGTCGTGCAGGTGCTGACCGAAGGCCACCTGCGGCTGCGCGTCTGGGAGCGCGGTGTCGGCATCACCCAAGCATGCGGCACCGGCGCGTGCGCCGCCGCCGTCGCCGCCCATCGCCGCGGCCTCGCCGGGCGGGCCGTCACCATCACCCTCGACGGCGGCGATCTGGCGATCACCTGGCGGGCGGACGGCCACGTCGTCATGGCCGGCCCGGCGGCGACATCGTTCGCCGGGACCCTGGATCCGTCATGGCAGATGTGATCGCCGAGGCGCCGGCCGGACCCAGGGTCATCACCCTCGGCTGCCGCCTGAACGCGCTGGAAAGCGAGGTCATCCGCCGCGAAGCGGCCGCGGCCGGGCTCGACCGCGTCACCGTCGTCAACACCTGCGCGGTCACCGCGGAGGCCGTGCGCCAGGCGCGGCAGACGATCCGCCGGCTGCGCCGCGAGCGGCCCGATCATCGCATCGTCGTCACCGGCTGCGCCGCACAGTTGGATCCCGCGGCATTTGCCGCGATGCCCGAGGTCGACAGCGTCCTCGGCAACGCGGAGAAACTCGACCGCCGGCACCTCACCGCTGATGCCGCGCCCATCGCCGTCGCCGACATCGCCACGGTGCGTGAGACCGCCGGCCATCTCCTGGCCGGCCATCTCTTGGAAGGTTTCGAGGGGCGGAGCCGCGCCTTCGTGCAGATCCAGCAGGGCTGCGACCACCGCTGCACCTTCTGCATCATTCCGTTCGCCCGCGGTGCCAACCGCGGCGTGCCGATCCCGCGCATCATCGAGCAGGTGCGCCGCCTCGTCGCCAACGGCTACCGGGAAGTGGTGCTGACCGGCGTCGACATCTGCTCGTACGGCGTCGATCGGCCGGACGGACCGCGGCTTGGCGACGTGGTCGCGGCGGTCCTCGCCGCCGTGCCGGACCTGCCGCGCCTGCGCCTGTCATCGCTGGATCCGGCGACCATGGACGACCGGCTGTTCCAGGTGCTCGCAGAACAGCCGCGGCTGATGCCGCACCTGCACTTGAGCCTGCAGGCCGCGGACGATCTGGTGCTCAAGCGGATGAAGCGCCGGCACACGCGGGCCGGGGCGGCGGCGGTGATCGCCCGCGTCCGCGCCGCCCGTCCGGATGTCGTCTTCGGTGCCGATCTGATCGCCGGCTTCCCGACGGAAACCGAGGAGATGTTCGAGAACACGCTGGCCGCCGTCGACGCCTACGGCCTCACTTGGCTGCATGTCTTTCCCTATTCGCCACGCGCCGGCACGCCCGCCGTGCGCATGCCCCAGGTTCCGGGGCCGGTGCGTCGGGCGCGGGCGGCGCGGTTGCGGGCGGCGGGTGACGCGGCTCGGCAACGCTTCCTCGC
>CAZBWP010000012.1:21029-23927 GCA_964495295.1 uncultured Rhodospirillaceae bacterium
CGCGGGCGGCGCGGTTGCGGGCGGCGGGTGACGCGGCTCGGCAACGCTTCCTCGCATCCCGGATCGGCGCGACGCTCCCGGTCCTGGTGGAGCGGGACGACATCGGCCGTTGCCCGGGCTACGCACCGGTGCGCCTGCGTGGCGGAGCGGCGGCGGCGGGCACCGTCGTCACCGCCCGCGTCACCGCCGCCGATGACGCCTCGCTCTTCGCGGAGATCCTCCGATGATCGGTGACGATACGCTGCGGCCAGACGACGAGAGCGGCTGGTTCCAGCGGCTGCGTCGCGGGCTCGGCCGCTCGTCGGCGCGCCTCACGGGGGGGATCGGCGACCTGTTCGGCAAGCGACGCCTCGACGACGCGGCGCTGGAGGAGCTGGAGGACCTGCTGATCACCGCCGATCTCGGCGTGGCGACGGCGGCGAAGCTGGCGCGCGGCCTCGCCGACAAGCGCTTCGGCAGCGAGGTCACCGCCGACGAGGTGCGCGGCGTGCTCGCCGAGGGGATCGCCGAGATCCTGGCGCCGGTGGCCGAGACCATCACCATCCACGGCGGGCACAAGCCGCACATCATCCTCGTCTGCGGCGTCAACGGCAGCGGCAAGACGACCACCATCGCCAAGCTCGGTGGCCTGTTCAAGCGGGTCGGCCTGAACGTCGTCCTGGTCGCCGGCGACACGTTCCGGGCGGCGGCGATCGAGCAATTGCAGATCTGGGGCGAGCGGATCGCCGCCCCGGTGATCGCCCGCCAGCCCGGCGCCGACGCCGCCGGCCTGGTTTACGATGCGCTGGCCACGGCCAAGGCCGACCGCGCCGACGTGGTCATCATCGACACCGCCGGCCGGCTGCAGAACCGCGCCGACCTGATGGCCGAACTGCAGAAGATCGTGCGCGTGATCAAGAAGATCGACGCGAGCGCGCCGCACGACACGATCCTCGTCCTGGATGCGACCGTCGGCCAGAACGCCCACAGCCAGGTGGAGACGTTCCAGAGGATGGTCGACGTCACCGGCCTGGTGATGACCAAGCTGGATGGATCGGCGAAGGGCGGCGTCGTGGTTGCGCTCGCCGACCGGTTCGGTCTGCCGGTCCACGCCGTCGGCGTCGGCGAAGGGCTGGACGACATGCGGCCGTTCGATCCCGAGGCCTTTGCGCGGAGCCTGTTGGGGATCCCGGCGGCGGCGGATCCGGGGCCCGAGGCGGATCCGCGGCCGTGACGGGTGCGTCACGGACTTGTGTCGCAGCGTGATTCCCGTTGCGAGGGCCGGTGCGGTATCGTGCGGGCTCCCGCAACCGGGGGGACCCACATTGACCCGCGATGCTTAGCCAGCTCGATCGGTTCGTTTTCGGACCGCCCGCCCAATCCGCCCTGCCGGAGCGCGTCCGCCGGTCCATCGATGCCCAGGGCATTCAGACCGAGCAGCTGATCGGCTGGATTCAGCTTGCGCTCGTCGTCTTCTTCATCGTCCTTTACGCGCTCGCACCGAAGACCTCCACCGGCACGCCGTTCCTGCCGGTGCCGATCGTCCTGGGCGCGTACCTGATCTTCACCATCATCCGCCTGGTGATCGCCCACAGGTCCCGGCTGCCGGGCTGGTTTCTGTACCTCTCGGTGGCTGGCGACATCGGCATCCTCATGGTGCTGATCTGGAGCTTCCACGTCCAGTACGACCAGCCGGCGCCGTTCTATCTGAAGGCGCCGACGCTGCTCTACGTCTTCATCTTCATTTCGCTGCGCACCCTCAGGTTCGAGCCGTCCTACGTGATCGCCGCCGGCGTGACCGCCGCCGTCGGCTGGCTGGCGCTGCTCTGGTACGCGCTCGACGCGATGGTCGGGGAGACGGGCGTCGTCACCCGCGACTATGTGCAATATCTCACGTCGAACACCGTGCTCGTCGGCGCCGAGATCGACAAGATCATCTCGATCATGCTGGTGACCTTCGTGCTGGCGGTGGCCCAGGTCCGCGCCCGGCGCCTGCTGATCCGCGCCGTCGCCGATGCCACCGCGGCGCGCGATTTGTCCCGGCTCGTCTCGCCGGAGATCGCCGAGCAGATCACCCGGGCCGACCGGGAGTTGCAGCCCGGCGACGGCGAAGTGAAAACCGCAACGGTGCTGTTCACCGACATCGCCGGCTTCTCCAGCATCGCCGAGCGCGTTCCCCCGGACCAGCTGATGCAGATGCTTAACGACTACGTCAGCATCATTTCGGACGTCATCGACGGTCACAACGGCGTGATCACCGAGTTCCGGGGCGACGCCATGCTGATCACCTTCAACGCCGCCACCCCCGATCCGGATCACGCCGCCAACGCGCTCCGCACCGCCATCGGCATTCAGCAGGTGGTCGGCAGCATGCGGTTCGGCCCGGACGTGCCGCTGCCGACGCGCTGCGGCATCAACACCGGCGAGCTCATCGCCGGGGCGCTGGGCACGCGCGATCGCCTGCTCTTCACCGTGCACGGCGACGAGGTCAACATCGCCGCCCGCCTGGAACAGCTCAACAAGAGCTATGGCACGGCCATCCTGGCGACCGAACAGACGGTGCGCGCGGCCGGCCCCGCTTTCGCCGGCGCGCGCAGCATCGATACCGTCACCGTGCGCGGACGCTCGGGGCCGGTGATGCTCTATACCGTGGATCCGCCGCAGCTCCCCTTCGACGGGCCGGACAAGCCGGCCCAGAAGGTTACACTCGGGCGTTGAAGTAGAAGCCGGGCGGAACGTCGTCGCGGAATTGGCGCCCGGACGCGATGAAATCCGCCAGCCGCCGCATCTGCTCGAGCGTTTCCGGGGCGTAGCGGCTGGCCGTCACCGCGGCGACACGTTCGACGGCGCGGCCCTTGCCATACCCGGTGGCCCCGGAGCCTGGCTGCCGCTCCAGCGGCGAGCCGGCAACGTGCGCGA
>CAZBWP010000013.1:0-23060 GCA_964495295.1 uncultured Rhodospirillaceae bacterium
GTCGACGCCGCCGCAACGGCGGTGCGGCTGCGGCCGGATGTCGCGTGGTTTGCCTATGCGCTGATCCTGGTGCTGCTGGGCACCGCCGCCGAAGGGCGGCTCACTGTTGCCGCCGCCGAAGGGCGGCTGCTGGGCACCGCCGCCGAAGGGCGGCTGCCCGTCGCCGTCCGCCGCTCGTACCTGCCGAAGCCGTTTTCGGAGGGCGCGGAGCGCTGGCTCGCGCCCGTTGATGCGGTGTCCGACTACGACGGGTTGCTGCTGGAGACGCTCGATCGGGCCGGACGCCTCACCGACGGCGTCGCCGCGGCCGAGGTAGCCTGCCGGCGCTGCCCGGCCGTGCCGGCGCTGCTCGCATTGCGCGACCGCCTGGCGGCGCGAGCGGGGACGTGATGGTGAGCCACCCGCTGCGCTACGTGGGCGACCTGTCGCGGGCGGACGCGCTGGCGCTGGCCGACCTGGCGCGGGGGGCGGCGCGGATCCTGGAATACGGCGTCGGCGCGTCGACGCAGATTTTCGCCCAGGCGGCGCCGCCGGCCACGGAGATCGTCAGCCTGGATCGCGACCCGTACTGGATCGAGCGGACCCGCGTCCTCCTCGACGAAGTGGCGCCCGATCGCCCGGTGCGCCTGGAGCGGTTCGAGCGCCTCTCGGTGCTCGACCGCTACCCCGATCACGCCTTCGATCTGATTTTCGACGACGGCGAGGATGACCTGCGCCTGGAGTTCGGGCTCGCCGCCTGGCGGCTGCTCTGCCCGGGTGGCGCACTGGTGCTGCACGACACCCGCCGGCGCCGCGACATCGCCAACGCGCTGGCGCTGGCACAGCGCTTTTTTCGCGAACTGGAACGGATCGACGTCAACGCCGCCGACAGCAATCTGACCGTTCTGCACAAGGTGGCCGAGAAGCCCTACGCCAACTGGAACCGCACGGAGGGCCGGGCATCGTGGGAGGTGGGCGACGACGACCTGGCCAGCACGCTGGAAAAGCTGCGCGCCCGCGGCACGGACAGCGGCGGCGACTGACGGAAGGCGCTCTTTTGGCCGAAGGGGCGCTACCGGCGTTCGGCGGTCTCGATTTCGGTGAAATGGCGGTCGATGGCGCGGGCGATCGCCGCCGCCAGCGCGTCCATATAGTCGGTGCGCCTGAGCTTCTTGTCGTCCTTGGCGTTCGACAGATAGCCGAGTTCGATCAGCACCGACGGGACGTCGGGCGCCTTCAGCACCGCGAACCCGGCGACCCGATGGCTGTTGCGCAGCAGTTTCGCTTGCTGCTTGAGTTCGCGGACCAGGTCGGCGGCCAGGCGCGACGACTGGTTGTTGGTTTCCCGCCGGGTCAGGTCGATCAGGATGTTGGCGACTTCCGGCGCTTCGTTGGACAGGTCGACGCCGAGGATCATGTCCGCCTTGTTTTCCCGCTCGGCGAGCGCCGCGGCCTCGGCATCGGAAGCCTGTTCCGACAGCGTGTAGACGGACGCCCCCTGTATCCGGGCATCGGGATGGGCGTCGGCATGCAGCGACAGAAACACGTCGGCGCCGGCGGCGCGGGCAATCTCGATGCGGCGGCGCAACCGGACATGGACGTCGCGATCGCGGGTCATCACCACCTTGTAGCGCCCGATCCGCTGCAGATGCTCGCGCAGGCGGCGGGCAGCGCTCAACGTCAGGTCCTTCTCCAGGATCCCCGAAACCCCCTTCGCGCCCGGATCGATGCCGCCGTGTCCCGGATCGAGCACGACGATTCGCTGCGCCCGTGGCGGCCGCGGCTTCTGGCTCGGCGCGGCAATCGACCAGGCGGCGGGGATCTGCGCGGCGCCAGCGGCGGCCGCTGGCCGTGCCTCGGCCGCTCGTGCCTCGGTCGGCCGTGCCTCCGGTGGCGCGCCCAGGGCGACCAGGTCGACGATGAGCTGGTGGCCCCCCGCCGGGGTGGCGACGAGGGCGTAGGCGATCTGGACCGGATTCCGGCAGTCGAGGACGATGCGCGACGTGGTCGCGTTGAAATCGCCGTAGCGCAGTCGGTGTACCAGGGTCGACGTCGCCGACCGGGATACGGCGCCGGCCCGCCAGCTGACCCGCTCCAGGTCGATGACGACACGGTCGGGGTTGTCCAGGCGGAACACGCGAACGGGGACGCTCCGGTCGAGGTCGAACACCACCCGGGTGCGGTCGTCCAGATCCTGCACCAGGGCAGCGGACACCACGGCGCTTGCCGCCGCCGGCTGGCAGAAGACCACCAGCAGCGCCAGCATCGTCAGCACCGTCATGGCAAGGCGCTGCCGGTGCGCCGGGAACCGTTTCATGATCCAGCCGTTGATCCCTGCGTTGCAAGGGGGAGTAAGCGCCGTTTCAACCGCCACATGCAATGGCCGTCGCGCGCGATGCGGCGAAGCCCGCTGAACAAGACGATTGTTCATCGGCTCGGGGGACGCTATTCTAGTGCCGCAACGCTCCCGTTTGGGTATGAACGGGTCCAGTGATTCGGTCGCCCGCCTCGATGTTTGTCGGTCGACCCGGATTGAACCGGCCCCGTTTCGAACGTGTCCGGCACGGGCGTCGTTGTGAATGACCTTCAAGGTTTTACGTGCCGATGAGAGCAGCTCGACCT
Source organism: uncultured Rhodospirillaceae bacterium (assembly GCA_964495295.1). Taxonomy (GTDB): domain Bacteria; phylum Pseudomonadota; class Alphaproteobacteria; order Rhodospirillales; family Defluviicoccaceae; genus CAZBWP01. The sequence goes on from CAZBWP010000013.1 coordinate 2,602, forward strand.
CGACCGTGCTCACCCGCCGCCGGCTTCGTGCCGGCGTGCGAGGTCCGAGGCGCCTCCGGCCCACTCACCACAGCAAGCCGCCCGCCCGTGCTTCGACCGGTCCCCTGGTCGATCATCGCGGCTGCGGCCCATTGGAGTTCTGGTTCGCATGCCAACCAAAAGAATGCTCATCGATGCCGCCCACCCGGAAGAGACCCGTGTCGCGATCGTCGAGGATGAACGCCTTCTCGACCATGACGTCGAGGTCGCCTCAAGGCGGCAACTCAAGGGAAACATCTATCTAGCCAAGGTCACCCGGGTCGAGCCGTCCCTGCAGGCCGCCTTCGTCGACTACGGCGGCAACCGTCACGGCTTCCTCGCTTTCAGCGAAATCCATCCCGACTATTACCAGATCCCCGTCGCCGACCGGGAGAAGCTGCTCGCCGAACAGCAGGCCGCCGAGGCGGCCGAGCACGACGGCGACCAGGAGCGCAGCGAGGACGGCAACGGCGTCGACGAGGATGAACTGGAGACCCGCCGTCCCCGCCTGTCGTCCCGGCACTACAAGATCCAGGAGGTGACCAAGCGGCGGCAGATCATGCTGGTCCAGGTCGTCAAGGAAGAACGGGGCAGCAAGGGCGCGGCGCTGACCACCTATCTGTCGCTGGCCGGGCGCTACTGCGTGCTGATGCCGAACACCACGCGCGGCGGCGGCATCTCCCGCAAGATCACCAGCGGCGTCGATCGCAAGCGCCTGAAGAAGATCATCGGCGAACTCGAGGTGCCGGATGGCATGGCGGTGATCCTGCGCACCGCCGGCGCCGAGCGCAGCAAGGCCGAGATCAAGCGCGACTACGAGTATCTGATGCGGATGTGGAGCACCATCCGTGAACTCACCCTGAAATCGATGGCGCCGACGCTGGTCTACGAGGAAGGCAGTCTGATCAAGCGGTCGATTCGCGACCTCTACGATCGCACGACCGAGGAGATCCTGATCGAGGGCGACGCAGCCTACCGCACCGCCAAGGACTTCATGAAGCTGTTCATCCCGAGCCACGCCAAACGGGTGAAGCTCTATGAGGATCTGCGCTGGCCGCTGTTCCAGCGCTACAACGTCGAGGCCGAACTGGAGGCCATGCACGAGATGACCGTCGGCCTCAAGTCCGGCGGCTCGATCGTCATCAATCCGACCGAAGCGCTGGTCTCGATCGACGTCAACTCCGGGCGGGCGACACGCGAACGCCACATCGAGGAGACGGCGCTGCGCACCAACCTGGAAGCCTGCGACGAGGTTGCCCGCCAGCTCCGCCTGCGCGACCTGGCCGGGCTGATCGTCATCGACTTCATCGACATGGAGGTGACACGCAACCAGGGGCAGGTGGAACGCCGGCTGCGCGAGGCGATGAAGAACGACCGGGCGCGGGTGCAGTTCGGCCGAATCAGTGCCTTCGGCCTGCTCGAGCTGTCGCGCCAGCGGCTGCGGCCCAGCCTGTGGGAGTCGAGCTACGAGATCTGCCCAATGTGCTCGGGCTCCGGCGTCCGGCGATCCACCGAATCGGCCGCCCTGTCGGTGCTGCGGCGAATCGAGGCGGAGGGCGTCAAGGACAGCGTCGCGCGAATCACGGTGACGGCGCCGTCGTCGGTTGCCCTCTACCTGCTGAACCAGAAGCGGCGGGCGCTGCTGCGACTGGAGGAACGCTACCTGGTCGGCATCCGCGTCCTGGCTGCGCACGACAGCGCGGCCACCGTGTTCGATGTGGAGATCCGGACGGCCGACGAGGAAGAGGCGCTGGCGGCCGTCGCCCCGGCCGAGCCCGCCAAAGCCGCGCCGCCGCCGCCGGCTGCGGCGGCGGAGGCTGCCGCCGAGGACGAAGACGTCGACGGCACGAGCGACGAGAAGGAGGATGCTGCCAAGCGCGGCCGACGGCGGCGTCCGCGGCGCCGCAAGCGCACCGATGACGAAACCGCCGCCAGCGCGGCGGAGGCGGGTGCTGCGGACGCGGGTGAGGCGGACGCGGGCGAAGCCGAGGACGAAGAGGAGGCCGCGGCCGAAGCGGCCAGCGAAGCGGCGCCGGCCGACGAGGAGTCGGCGGAAGCGGAAGCCGCCCGCAAACGCCGGCGTCGCGGCAAGCGCGGCGGACGGCGGCGCGCCCGCCGCACCGGCGACGAACCGACGGTCGCCGAGGCGGGCGGGGTGGCCGCGGATGGCCTGCTGGGCGACGATGGCTTGCCGGCACCGGGAACCCTGCTCGCGCCCCCCATTGCCACACCCGAAGAGGCTCCAGAGCCGGCCGCGGCCGAGACCATCATCTACGTGACGTCCGCCGCGATTGCCGAGGTGGTGGCGCAGGAGCCCGAGCAGGAGCCTGTGCAGGAGCCGGTCCAAGAGCCGGTCCAAGAGCCGGTCCAAGAGTCGGCGCAGGAGCCGGCGCAGGAACCTGTTCGGGAGCCGGTGCCGACGGCCGAGGCGGCCGCCGAGGCGCAGGCGGAGCCCGCGGCCGACACCCAGCCGATGCCGTCGCCGGACCGCGACCTCGAGGAGCCCGCGACCGAAGCGGCCGCCGCCGCGCCAGCGGAGCGGCCGGCCGAGAGCCGCGAACCCGCCCTGACCGACGTCGACGTCGATGCCATCGGGCGCGATGAGCGTGATGACTTTGAGCGTGACAAGGAGACCGCCGGGGCGGACACCGATGCGCGGGCCAGCCGAAGCGTCGTGGTCAATGTCGGTGACGGTGACGGTGATGGCGACGACGATGGGCGGCGACGCGGCTGGTGGCAGCGGTTCCTGACCTGAGCGTCCGTCGTCCCGTCACAGCCCTCGCCAGGCGATCAGGCGCCGCATCGCCTCCGCCATCTCGTCCGTCCCACCGGCGAACGAGAAGCGGACGAAGCGGTTGCCGCGGGCCGGGTCGAAGTCGATGCCGGGCGTCGCCGCCACGCCCGTCTCGACGAGCATGCGTCGGCAGAACGCGGGGCTGTCGTTGGTCAGCGGCGTGACGTCGGCGTAGACGTAGAAGGCGCCGTCGGCGGGGGCGAACTCGGCGAAGCCGGCCTCCGGCAGGTGGCGCAGCAGGATGGCGCGGTTCCGGGCATAGCGGGCGACGTGGCCATCGAGCTCATCGCGGCAATCAAAGGCCGCGATCGCCGCGTGCTGGGACAGGGTCGGCGGTGAGATGAACAGGTTCTGCGCCAGGCATTCGATGGAGCGCGCGAGCTCCGGCGGCACGACCATCCAGCCAAGCCGCCAGCCGGTCATCGCGTAATACTTCGAGAAGCTGTTGACGACGATGGCATCCTCGGTGAAGGCGAGGGTGGTTTCGGCCGGCGCCGCGTAGGTGATGCCGTGATAGATCTCGTCCGACACCAGCCGCACCCGGCGCTCGGCGCAGGCGCGCACCAGCTGGGCGAGGGCGTCGCGCGACAGCATCGTGCCGGTCGGATTGGCCGGACTGGCGACGATCAGGCCGTCGAGGCGGCCGTCGATCCGGTCGAGGACCGCCGGTGTCGGCTGGAATCCGGTCTCCGGCCCCACCGGCAGGTCAACCACGTCGACGCCCAACGCCGCCAGGATGTTGCGGTAGGCGGGATAGCCGGGACTGGTGAGCGCGACCCGGTCGCCGGCGTCGAACGCGGCGAGAAAGGCCAGGACGAACGCCCCGGATGATCCCGTGGTCGTCACCACCCGCCGCCAGTCGACGTCGACGCCGTAGGTCTCGGCATAATGGGCGGCGATGCGTTGGCGCAGGGCCGGCAGGCCGAAGGCGTCGGTGTAGCCGAGCCGATCGCCGGCCGCCGCGGCCGCGGCGGCCGCGATCACCCGGCCTGGCGCGGCGGTTCCGGGCTGGCCCACCTCCAGGTGCAGGACATCTTCGCCGGCCGCCGCGCGTTCGTTGGCGGCGCGGAGCACGTCCATGACGATGAATGGCGGCACGGCGCCGCGGCGGGAGACCTTGAGACTCATGTCCGGCGTCCGCCCCTCATCCGCCCGCTCTTCCGGCTGGTGGCCGCGCGTCGTCCACGCCTCGTCGGCACTTCCGGCCGGTCAATCGGCGCCGACCGACAGGCCGTGGCCGCGGGGATCGTTGGCCTGGGAACAGGTTTCGGGGTTCCGCGGGATGCCGCCCAGGCAGGCGATGGCGTTGACCCGGCCGAGGGTCGGCACCTCGACCAGGCGGTCGCCGCGGCCGCCGAGCGCCTCGCGGACGAAGCCGCCGTTGAGGGATTCGTAGTAGATCCGGTCGGCGACGCGGGTGCCCAGCACCCGCACCGCACCCACGGCGGCGGTCAGACTCTCATCGCCCTCCATGACCCGCAGCGCGACGCCGGCGAGGGCACTGGGCGCGGCGATGCCGCCCGCCGCGGCGCCGGCGAAGAAGAACGCCTTGATGTTCTCGTTGACGATCAGCATCGGCCCGAGGGCGGTGGCGCCACGGCCGCCGGGTCCGGGGGCCGCCGCCAGCAGCACGCCGGTGCCCGGGGCGACGCGGCCGGTGCCGAACAGACCGTTGAGGGTGAAGGCGCAGACCGCGGCCGAGCCCTCGCGGTCCGCCGCAACGAAGGTGGCGGCGGCCGGATTCTCGACCCGCGGCGTCGCCGCGCCGCCGCTGACGTCGGTGGCCGCCCGGCCGCCAACCATGAGCGAACGCAGGCGCGAGGCCGCCACCAGGTCCTGCGGCGGGACCGAGCTGCTGCCGTCGGCTTGCTGCCAGCGATCGCGGTCGGCCTCGGTCGCCTGCCCCGCGGCGGCGATCAGGGCCAGCCGCTCGGCGGGTGAGGCGCGCCCGAACTCATCGGCGAGCAGGCCCCAGATCTGCGCCGCCAACGCGCCGCCCGCGGCCGGCGGCGCTGCGAAATGCGCCACGTTGCTGCCGACCGGCAGCGTGATGGTGGGGACCAGGGCCGGCCGGTAATCGCGCAAGTCCTCGACCGACAGACCGCCGCCTGCCGCGGTCGCCGCCTCGGCGAAGTCGCGGGCGAAGGCCCCGGTGTAGAAGGCGCCGGCCCCCTCGGCGCGGATCCGCGCCAGCACCGCCGCCAGTTCCACCTGGCGCAGGGTCGAGCCTTCGCCGACCAGCCGATCGCCGTCGGGTGCCGCGAAGACCCGGCGGGTTTCGGGATCGTCGAGCAGCGCGCGCTCCAGCGCCGCCACGTCTTGGGCGAAGGCGCGCGAGACGCGGGTGCCGAACCGGGCCAGCTGTTCCGCCGGCCCGAGCAGCTGCGACCAGGCCAGCCGGCCGTAGCGGGCGTGGAAGGCGAAGAGGCCGCGGGCGAAGCCGGGCACGGCGGCCGGACGGTCGGCCTCGGGCGGGACCGTCAGCGGCGCCCGGGCGGTGAAGTCGATGGCCGCCACCTGTCCGGTCGCGGCGTTGAAACCGAGGCAGACGCCGCCGCCGCCGAGTCCGGCCGACGACGGCAGGGTGACGGCCGCCGCGAACGCCATGGCAACGACGGCATCGCCGGCGCTGCCGCCGGCCGACAGCACGTCGCGGCCGATCAGCGCCGCGCGCGGCTCATCGCCGGCGACGGCGCCCAGGAAACCCTCGACATAGCCGACGGTTCCGAGCTCCTCGCCACGGCCGCAGCCGGCCAGGAGCGCTGCGGCGATGAGGGGGAGCAATTGACGAGCCACCGAGGCAGGCTTACGTCTGTGTTTTATCCCGTGCAAGTTGGTTCCCTTGAACAACCGCCTGCTCCGTCCGCTCGTCGTCCTGCTTGCCGCGGTGATGCTGTTCGCATCGGCGACGGCACCGCACGCCCAGAGACTGTCCTTCATACGCGACGCCGAGATCGAAAGCATCATCCGCGCCTACGCGACGCCGCTGTTCCAGGCGGCCGGGCTGAACCCGTCGGCCGTAGAGATCTATCTTGTCAAAGACAGCGGCATCAATGCCTTCGTCGCCGGCGGCCAGAAACTGTTCCTCAACACCGGTCTGTTGACCCGCAGCGACTCGGCCAATCAGGTGATCGGCGTCATCGCCCACGAGGTCGGCCACATCCAGGGCGCGCACCTGGCGCGGGTCCACGATGCCTTGAGCAACGCCACCGCGGAAAGCATCATCGCCATGGTCCTCGGCGCGGCCGCCGCCATCGCCTCGGGACGCCCCGATGTCGGTGCCGCCGTCGCGCTGGGGGGCCAGGATGCCGCCCTGCGCTCGTTCCTCGCCTACAGCCGCACACAGGAGGGGGCCGCGGACGCGGCGGCGATGCGGCTGCTCGACGCCACCGGCCAGTCGAGCCGCGGTCTCTACGAATTTTTCGACACGCTCAAGGATCAGGAGCTGCTCACCGTCGGGCGGCAGGAACCCTATTTGCGCACCCATCCGCTCTCCGCCGACCGGATGCAGGCGCTGGAAGCCCATTTGCAGCGTTCGCGCCACGCCGATGCCGCGGACGACCCGACCTTCCAGGCGCTGCACCGGCGGATGCTGGCCAAGCTTCACGGCTTTCTCGATGCGCCGACGCAGACGTTCCGACGCTATCCGGAAAGCGACCAGAGCCAGGAGGCGCGCTACGCCCGCGCCGTCGCCTTTCACCTCTCGAACGATCTGCAGCGGGCGATCGCGGAGATCGACAGCCTGATCGCCGAACGCCCGCAGGATCCGTACTTCCACGAGCTGAAGGGGCAGATCCTGTTCGAGCGGGGCTTCGCCCAGGACAGCCTCGGCCCCTATGACGACGCGGTGCGCAACGCCCCGGGCGAGCCGCTGCTGCGCCTCAGCCTGGCCCGCGCGCAACTGGCGACCGACAATCCCGGGCTGCTCGATGCCGCCGTCTACAATCTTCGCGTCGGCTTGGCGCGGGAGCGCGACGACCTGTTCGCCTGGCGGCAGCTGGCGATCGCCTACGGCAGGGCGAACCGCATGGGCGAAAGCAGCTGGGCGCTGGCCGAGGCCGCGGCCCGGCGCGGCGAATGGGCGGAAGCGCGGTTTCACGCGACCAAGGCGACCCAGTTGCTGCCTCCCGGCGCGCCGGAACGGCTGCAAGCCGAGGATATCCTGCGGCAGGCCGACTCCGAGGAGAAAAAGAAAGGGTGACGGCCGCGGGCGGTGATCCAATATCCCTGTGATCTTTCGGGCGACTCGGGGCCCGATTGTCCGCATACGCTGGCGCCGCCGCGACTGGCGCCCGACCTCTGGAACCGCGAAGGAGCCGCCCATGCAGCCGTCCCGCCCTCTCCGCCTCGTTCTGTTCGGGGCGGTGCTTGCCATCGTCGGCGTGGCCGCGTCGTTCGTCTGGCAGGCGACGTCGCCGCGCGCCGCGGACGATGCGGCCCTGACGCCCGCCAACCGCGACGCCGTCGAACGGATCATCCGCGAATACCTTCGGGACAACCCCGACGTGGTCATCGACGCGATCCGCACCTACCAGGCACGGCAAGCGACCATCGACGAGGCGCAGGCGGCGGCACGGCTCGACGGCGCCCGCGAGGCGCTGGAACGGGATCCCGCGACCCCGGTCGCCGGCAATCCCGACGGCGACGTCACCATCGTCGAGTTCTTCGACTACCGCTGCGGCTACTGCGCGAAAGTGCTGCCGGCCATCCAGGCGCTGATCGCCGCCGATCCCGGCATCCGCTATGTGTTCAAGGAGTATCCGATCCTCGGCCCCGACTCCGTCACCGCGGCCCGGGCCTCGCTCGCCGTCTGGAAGCTCGCGCCCGAGCGCTACATGGACTTCCACAGCGCGCTGCTGACGACGCGCGGATCGCTCAACGAAGCCCGCATCCTGAAGCTGGCCGAGTCGCTCGGCCTCGACGTGGCGGCGCTCAAGGCGACGATGTCCGAAGGCTGGGTCGAGGCGGCCATCCAGGCGAACTACCAGCTTGGCCGCATCCTGAACATCAACGGCACGCCCGCGTTCATCGTCGGCGACGAGGTGGTCCCGGGCGCCATTGGGATCGAACAGTTGCAGGAGCTGGTCAAGCGGGCCCGCACCGGCTGACTTGACCTGCCGCTAGAGGCCTGCCGCTCGGGGCCTTCCGCTAGGGGCCTGCCGCTGGGGCGCGCTAAGCGTCGCTCGCGGCGGTCTCCGCGAGGCGCTCGCGATCCAAAAGGACGATGGCGCCGCGCCGCCGCTGGATGAGACCATCCGCTTCCAGGGCGCGGAGGACGCGGTTCACCGCCTGGCGGGTGTTGCCCATCATGCCCGCCAGCATGTGCTGGGTGATCCGCACGGTCGGCGGCCCCGACGCGTGGCCGGCATGGCCGCCGGTATCGGCGAGGTGCAGCAGGCGTTTCGCCAGCCGGCTGCGCAGGTCGCAGAAGTTCAAATCCTCGAACTGTTCGCTCACCCAGCGCAGGCGGTGGCAGAGAATCTCGATCAGCCGCGCCGACGCGGACGGGGTCCGATTGAGATAGGCGAAGAAATCGCTGCGGTTGATGACGATCAGGGTGGTCGGCTGATCGGCGTAGGCGGCGGCGGTGCGCGGTCCGCCATCGAGCAGCGCGATCTCCCCGAAGATGTCACCGGGGACCATGACGTTGAGCACGATCTCCCGGCCGTCGGCGGCCTGCGAACAGATGCGAACGCGACCGCTCTGCACCGCCATCAGCGATGTCCCGGGATCGCCCTTGAGGAAGATCGTCTGGTCGGCGGCATAGGAGCGCGCCCGCGCCAGTTCCGCCAGGCGATCCAGATCGTCCGCCGCCAAGTGCTTGAGCAGAAAGTGCCGCCCCAGCACGTCGCGCGCGGCTTCGCGCATTCCCATGGTCCCCCCCCAGCGTGCCCTTCTGACCAACGCGCATGCTAGCAGAGTCACCGAAGCGACAGAAGCAACCTTGAAACCGCTCTACACTGCCGATCTGGCGTCGGCAGCCGCGACACCGCGATGCTGCTCGCGAGGCAAAAGACCCCGCAGAACTACTGTATTCGTGTTTCGTAATTGTTTGTGCTCGCCTTGGTTGCCGGGATGGTGATTGGCAGACGGATTGCCCGGTTGAACAGCTTGTCCTGGAACGCACGGCGAATATGACCTAACCTGCACTGCAAAGTGCTCGATGGGAGACGACCGCCCCGCCGCCAAGGTTCACTGGAATACCGTGAAACCGGAGGGGCGAGACCGCATGAATGGACGACGAAACGCGCGATCGTACGCGCGTCGGGAGGGACCGTGAAAGTCACCCTCGTGCAGCCCCCCAGCAACCGGGTCGATACCAGCGAACTCGCCCCGCCGCTCGGGGTACTGACCATCGGGACCGTGCTGCGCGACGATGGCGTCGACGTCTCCATCGTCGACCTCAATCTGGAGTGCCTGCGGACACCGGGGAACGCCGGGGCCGGTTTCTACGACTGGGCGACCGAGCGCATCGCCGCGACCCAGCCAGATCTCGTCGGCTTCACATCGATGGCGCTGGAGACGCACGTCGGGCTGGAGATCGCCCGGCGGCTGAAGCGGCTCGACCCCGGCGTACGGATCGTCATGGGCGGCCCGCACGTCTCGGCGATCGCCGAGGCGGTGCTGACGGCCTATCCCTGGGTCGATTTCGTGGTCACGGGCGAGGGCGAGGCCGCGGCGCGGGGGCTGGTGCGGGCGCTGCGGGGCCAAGGCCCGCTGAGCGCCGTCGCCAACCTGGCGTTCATGGACACCACCGGCTTTCGGCTCGATCGGGTGCTCCGGCCCAACCGGTCGTTCGACGACTATCCGCTGCCGGCGTACGACCTGGCCGATCTGGATGCCTACTTTGCGCTCAACCGCTACCGGGTGCTGGACATCGAGCAGAACCGCGGCTGCGTGCTGCGCTGCGCTTTCTGCTACGCCGCCGGCCATTGGGGGCAGGGTGAGCAGGCGCGGTCCGTCGAGCGCGTCGTCGCCGATGTCCAGCGCCACTACGCGCTCGGGGCCCGGCACCTGTCGTTCGTCGGCGACAATTTCCTGAACTCGAAGACGTACGCGAAAGCCGTCGCCGACGGCATCGCCGCGGCCAATCCCGGCGTGACGTGGCGCTGTTACGGGACGCTGCCGCAGCTCACCGAGGATGTGGTCGAAGCCTTCGCCCGCGCCGGCTGCCGCTACGTCTTCGTCGGCATCGACGCGGTCAGCGCCGGCACGAAGCGGCGCCTGAAGAAGAGCTATTTTCGCGGCTGGCCGGCGCTGCGCCGGTCGCTGCAGCGCTGCCTCGACCGGGCGATCACGCCGACCTGCGCGTTCCTGCTGCAACCCGGCCATTCGGCAGAGGCGAACGCCGACAACGAGGAAGCGCTCACCGTCGCCACCCACGTCCACCTGCTGCGCTGCGGCGTCAGGCTCAATCCGCTGACCGTCTATGCAGGCACCGGGCTCGCCCCGACCACAGCCGAGCATCCGATCGCGCCGTCGAACGAGAAGCCGCGGGTGCTGTTCGACGGGCACTGGATGACCGAGCAGAACCCGTATGCCGAGGCGCGGCCGTGGCTGTTTCCCTATCACAGCACCGTCGGACCGCCTGAGCGGTTTGCCGCGTTCATCCGGGCCACGCACGCGGGGCACACGCTGCTCGATCACTTCTCCCGCACGCTGATGCAGGGGATCCGCGCCGGCGTGCCGCTGTGGCCGTTGCTGCACGAAACCGCCGCGCGGGTCGACTTCTCGGGCGCCGACAAGGCCGGGTGGCGGGACCAGGAGGTGCGGGCGTTTCTGGAGCGGGCGGCGGCACGGCGGACGACGGCGGCGATGCGGGACACGATGGCGTTCGAGGCCGCCGAGTTCGGCCTCCGCCACCACCCCGCGCGATCGCCGGTCAGCATCGACGTGGACGGGACCGCCCTCCAGGCGTGGCTGCTGCCCCACGCCCGCGTCCGGCTGACCCGCTCGCCGCTGGCGTACGAGGGCACGGATGATCCCGTGGCGCGGGAGCCGGCGGCCGATCACACGTTCCTGGTGCTGCCGAGCGGCCCCGGCATGCGCTACCTTCGCCCGAAGGCGGCGGCCGACCGGTTGATCCGCGTCCTCGGTGAAGCCGCCGCCAGTGGCCGGACCGTGTCGGCGCCCGCCGCCGGCATCGCCAGCCTGGTCGCCGCCAACGTCATCGCCCTGCCCGCCGCAGCGGTGCCGGATCCGGGAGGAGCACAGCCATGAGCACCAAGAGCGGCTCGACCGACGACGACGATTACGACATCGAGCCGACGGGGATCGAACGCGTGCCGCCGCTGCCGGCGGTGCCGCCCGTGGTCAGCGGCAGCTGGGGCGGCGGCGGCGACGTCGGCGGCGGCTCCGGGGCGGGCGTCGGCACCAGCGTCGGGATCGGGGTCGGCACCAGCGTCGGCGTCGGCGTCGGCACCAGTGTCGGGATCGGCGTCGGCACCAGCGTCGGGATTGGTGTCGGCACCAGCGTCGGCATCGGCGTCGGCACCAGCGTCGGCATCGGCGTCGGCACCAGCGTCGGCATCGGCGTCGGCGCCGCGGCGGGGCTTGCCGGTGGCGGCGGCGGCGAGCCGGGCGGTTTTCTCGACGTTTCGGCCGCCGGGGCGCACCTGCGTCAGGTGCTGCTGCTGGCGCGCCAGGTCGAGCTGATGGCGAGGCAAGGTGCCGCGGCGGACGGCGGCGATCGGCTGGTGCCGCGCGACCTGTGGACATGCGTCCGCCTGGCCCAACCGGCCCTCTCGCCCTGCGGCACGTGGGTCGCCTTCGTCAAGCTCGAGCGCCCGCTCGGCGGCGCCCTCCAGACCGAGCGGATCTATCTGAAGCGGGTCGGCTCGCTGCCCGGCCAGAAAGAGTATCCGGTGACCGACACGTCGGTGCTCGCGGACAGCCCGGTGTGGCGGCCGCACGTGTTCGATGGCGAAGCGAGCCGGCCCGGCCCCGACGACAGGCCGGGGGCGGCGGAGCTCCTGTTCCGCGCCCGCGCGACCGCCATCGATGTGCTGCAACTCCACGTGGTCGAGATCGACTTGCCCACGGGCGTCGATGACGCGCCGCCCAGGATCGGCCGCGTCCGCGGGCTCAGCAGCGCCCTCACCCATCCCTGGGCACCGAAATGGCGCCGCTTCCTGGATGGCCGGGGGCAGGAGCAGAACCGCATCTATTATGTCGCGGCGACGCCCGAGCCTCCCCCGGCCGGCTACGATCATCTGGTCTACGACGATGCGCTGGTCGGCTGGTGGGACAGCCTGCGCCTGCCGCATCAGCGCTGGCGCTTCTACGAGATCGACGCGCATGCTGTCGGCGCGCCACGGGACCTGCTCGGCCCGCACCAGCCCTTGCTCGACTTCGTCAATGGGGTGTGGACCTGCTGGGATGTGCATCCCGGAGGTCGGGAGATCGTCTGGGCCGCGGTCAATCGCGCCAGCGTTGCCGACAGAGCCGGAGCCGCGCCGCGCTGGCCGAACGAGATCACGTTGGATCTCTTTCGGCTGCGTTTGGAGGGTGATCCGGGCGCGCCGGCGACGGTCATGTGCCTCACCGACCGGATCTCCCCGGCGGCGCAGGTGGCAGGATCCGAGGCGAGCGGCCCGGTCCGCGGCCGCCACGACGATTACATGCCGCTCTACGCCCCCGACGGGCGCTACATCGTCTACGCGGAGAAGCAGTTCAGCACGCTTCCCGCCGATTATCCGCGCATCGTCCGGATGAATGTGGATGCCTTCGAGAAACCGACGATCATCGACGGCGAAGACGTCTTCGAGGTGATCAAGACGAGGGCGGGGACGGACGGCGGCGGACAGGCGGCGGGCGATACCGTCCTGCCCCATGCCTGGAGATTCTCGGCGCCCGATGAGCTCCTCGTCATCGTCGAGGACGCCGGCCGGCATCGGCTGAAGCGGCTGGCTGTGCCGGACCACCAGCTTGCCGGACACGAAACCAACGAACCAGGGGACATCGATGCGCGCGGCGACGCGCTGGCCTTCGCCGAGGAGAGCGGCTCCGTCCACGATTTTGACGTGCAGCGGAACCCGGCTCGAGGCCAAGATCTGCAGATCGCCGCCGTCACCAGCAGCATCTCCCGCCCGCCCGAATTGCGCTTTCCGCCGCTGCCGGCGAACGCGACGATGGTCAATCATCTCCTGAAGCAGAAGTGCGCCGCCATCGGCGTCACGGAACTCCGTGTCCCGCGAGAGGCCACGCTGTCGCGAAGACTCTACGGTCCGGCGCGCGACGAGGTGCAGACTTGGCTTGTCTGCCCGTCCGCCGTGAAAGACGCGGTGGCCTCGGGCGCCTATCAGGGACACGAAAAGTATCCCTTGGTTCACCTGCTGCACGGCGGGCCGCACAGTGCGTGGATCGACGAGTTCCATTCGCGCTTCAATGCCGCCTTGCTGGCGAGCCAGGGCTACATCGTCGCGCTCGTGAACTTCCGCGGCTCGACCGGCACTCCCGAAGGCGAGCCGATGACCGTCGGTGCCGCTCCCGTTGGCGCCGAGTCGACGTTTCTGCGACGGCTCAAGGCCGCGCCGGCGGCCGATGTGGACGGCATCGTCGCCGAGGCGGTGCGGCACATGCAGGGCAGCAGCGGCGACGAAGACGAACGCGGCAAGATCCGGAACGATGTCGCCAAGGGATACCTTCACCTCCGGCATCTGCGGAAGATCGAGCGGCACGCCGACCGGGAGCGTTTCGTGGCGTTCGTCCAGGCGCTGGAGCCCGAACACTACGCGAGACTGGTGCAGCGGGCCGATCAGTCGGACCTGCACGGTTGGGGCAGTGCCATGAGCGACATCGACCAGGTGACGGCGGCGCTGCTCGAGAGGGGTTACGTCGACCCCGATCGGCTGGCCGTCATCGGCGGCTCCTACGGTGCCTATCTGGGGGCGCGCCTGCTCGGCTGGCGGGATCGCGAGCACGCGTATAAGGCCTACGTGCTGCACGCCGGGGTCTACGATGCCTTGAGCCACTTCGGGGCGGACGCGTTCTGGGTGCAATACCAGAACTTCGGCGATCGTCCCTGGGTCCGGCAACGCGCCGACGAGCGGCTGTCGCCCGATTTCGACGACGGCGACCCCGACCACTGGCAGCGCTTCAGTCGCATCAGCCCGCTGCTGCGCTCGCAACGGCTGGCGGAGGATGTGCACACCGGCACGGCGCCGGCCGTGCTGATCACCCACGGCCTCGCCGATCTGCGAGTCCATTGGCATCAGAGCGTCCTGCTGCACCGCATGCTCAAGGATCGCGGGGCACGGTCGCGGCTGGTCCTCTATCCGGGGTTGGGACACCGGCTCGACCAGCCCGAGCCGAGCGTGCAGTGGTGGACGGCCGCGCTGGCTTGGCTGCGCGACCACGGCGTCGCGCCAGGCGGCCGGTGAGTGTCGTCCCGCCTATTCAATGATGTTGAAGACGGGGATGGGCGACGCGAAGCCCTTGAAGCGGATCTCGTCCACGTACTCCACCGAGCGGCTGCCGGCGAGGTGCTTGACGACGCGCCGGGTGGTGAGGATCTGGCCGTTCTTGGCTTCGTCACAGAGGCGCGACGCCAGGTTGACGTGGCGCCCGGTCGCCGAGTACTCCGTGCGCTCGTCGTCGCCGACCAGGCCGATGGTGGCGTAGCCGTAGGACACGCCGATGCCGAAGCCCAGTTCGGCGCTCATCACGTCGACCTGGGCAATGAACGTCTTGATGGCGCTGCGCATCTCCACGGCCATGTCTATGGCCTGGACGACGGGCTGCTCGCTGACGATGGGATCGCCGACGAACACCATGATCCCGTCGCCCGCCAGATGGTCGACCGTTGCCCGGTGCCGGCGAATGATCTCGCCCAGCGTGCGGTGATAGGTCTTCAGCATTTCGATGGCCTCTTCGGGCTCCACCGTCTCGGAGAAGGCCGTGTAGCCGCGAAGATCGCAGAACAGGATGGCGATGCGCCGCCGGTGGCTCTTGAGAACGTCGTCGTTGCCGGAACTCAGCAACAGGTCGGCCACCGGCGGCGACAGGAACCGCCGCAGCTTCTCCAGCTTTTTGATCTCCTCGACCTGCCGCTTCACCCGCAATTCGAGCTCGTCGGCGAGGTCGGCCAGGGCCTTCGTCCGCTCCTCGACCTTTTTCTCCAGCTCCGAATACAGCAAGGAATTGCGGATCGAGATTGCCGCCTGCGAGCCGAGCACCGAAAGGTAGCGCAGCTTGCGCTCCGACAGGTCCATCAGGTTGATGCGGTTCTCCACATAGACGATGCCTTCGAGGGCGCCCCGCTGCACCAGCGGCAGACACAAGGCGGAGAGCGGCCGGGCGGTGCGCAGATAAGGATCGTGGGCGACGTTCAGGTCGGGCATGCCGTCGCGAACGACGGATGCCTCCTGCGTCCGGCCGACCAGGTTGACCAGCGCCGCCGGGTAGCCTGGGGCGGCCGACGCCTGCGCGCGGCCTTCGATGTCCAGATTGACCACGGGCTCATACGTGCCGTTCTCCGCCAGAAGGACGACGACCTTCTGCGCCCCGGTCACCTCGACGATGGCATTGGCGATCTCGGTCTTCAGCCCTTCGAGATCGATCTCGCCGCTCAGCCGCTGCGTCAGTTCGAACAGGGCGCGGAGGTCGAGCCGCTCGTTGACCAGTTCGACGTCCTCGTCGGGCGCGAGGCCGTTCGCCGGCTTCGTCGCTTCCCGCCCCCGCATCGACAATGAGTCGATGTAGCTGACGAGCCGCTTCGCCCCCCAGGTCTCGTAGCACGCCCGTGCGGCGACCAGGTGGACCTCGGCGTACTCCGCATGGCCGCGACGCCGCCAGAGGTCGGCGAGCAGGAACTGGGCCAGCCCTTCGAACTGCACATAGTTGTTGTCGCGGGCCGCCCGGATCGCGTCCTCGTAGCTGCCGACGGCATCGAGCGTCCGCCCCTCAAGCGCTTCCAGCCCCGCCCGGACCAGCAGACAGCCGTGCAGGAAGTTCTGCGGACAGCAGTCCTTCCAGACGCGCAACCGGGCGTGGTTGTCGTGAAGCTCGGCGATCCACGTGGCGCGCTCCTCCGCCGTGACATCGTCGCCGGCCAGGCATCCCAGCGCCGCCAGGGAGGCGAACAGGGTCAGCATGGGCAACGTCATTTCCGTGGACAGGCTGTCGCAATGCTGCCGCGCGGCGGCGATGCTCTCGGCGGCGCAGCGAAACTTGCCGAGAAAGCAGTAGTTGTGGGCCTTCAGCACATGGAAGTAGCAGGCGAGCAAGCCGTGGGCGTGGGTCTCGACGGACGCGAGCAGCTCCGCCTCGCGCAACTCGCCGATGTCGAAGGGGCTGTCGTCGCTGGTGCTGCCGTCCAGGTGCGACAGGGCCAGGTAGGCGGCGGCGGCCAAGCCCTGACCCAGGGTATTCTGGGTGGAATCCACGTGCTCGCGGATGTCCGCCACTTCCCGCTTGAAGGCGGCGATCGGCCGGCCGAGGAAGAACTCGTTCTGGCAGCGGGCGAGGGTCAGGAGGTAGCCGCCGTAGTCGCGCTCCCCCTGCTCGATGCACTGGGCGAAGCCCTCGTCGACGATGTCGTGCGTGGTCCGCAGGTGATTGACCCAGTGGTTCAGGCTGCCGGCCAGGGTGTAGAGAACGCGCGGCCGCGCCTTCACGTAGCCGTGTTTCTCGGCGAGCTCGAGCGCCAGACGCCCGAACAGATAGCCCTCGCGATAGCGTCCCCGCTCGGCGATGACGGCACCGAAGTTGCTGAGCCCCTTTGCCGCCGCTGGGGATACACCGTGCTCGATCGACAGGCGGGTCATCACCGAGGCGATGAGGTTGTTGAGCTCCGGATGCACGAAATAGGAGGGCGGAATCAGGTACATCAGGATGTCGAGGATCCTGCAGATGAGGGGGTCTTCGATCTCGCGGAGGGCGAGGAGATCGGCGTACGCGGCCGCGATGTCGATGGATGCCAGCCGTTCGATCTCCTGATCGAGCGCCTGCGGGATGTTCGTCCGCGGGAGTTCGAAGCCGAGCAGTGAGAGCGCCTGCCAGCCACGATCGAGCGCTTCACGATAGCGGCCTTGCAGGGTGTCCTGGACGATCAGCAGCGTGTGGAGCGCCGCCTGATCCTCCGGCTGATCGCAGGACCGCAATGCCACGTCGACGCAGGAGCGCGACGCGCCCAGGTCGCCGAGCTGGTATTCCACCTCGGCACGCACACGGTAGAGCGCGCCGATCAGATCCGCGGCGGCGGTCCCCGGGCAGGCGGCGATGAACCCGGCCGCCCGCTCCAGATAGTGCCGCGCGGCGGAATAGGCGGTGTTGTCGCGGGATCGCTTCGCGGCCTCGAGATAGATGGCCGCCAACTCCCCTGGCCGGAACCGGGCGGCGCTGTCGTCGCCGGCCTTGTCGAGCTGCTCGACGATGGCGAAGACGCTCACATCCAGGTCACGCCGGTGCTCGTGCAGGCGCTGCGCGATCTCGGCGTGTCGTCCGCGCCGCCGCGCCGGGTCGAGGAGGCCGTACGCGGCCTGTTCGATCTTGTCGTGGGTGAACCGATAGACGTCGCCCGCCGCGCCGGGTGACGCGCTCGCCCGCACCACCAGCCCGTCGCTCATCGGCCGCATCAGCAGTCGAGACGACTCCTGGGTCGAGGTTCCGGAGATCACCGACAAGTCGGCATGGGAAGCCCCGCCGCCGAGGCAGGCCAGACAGTTCAGGAGATCCTGGGCATCCGGCTGATAGACCGTCAGGCGCTCCAGCATGAAGTCGACGAGATTTTCGCTGACATGCATCTGGCGGATGGCGTCCAGGTCCCAGCGCCAGCGCCGCTGGTCCACCGAGTAGTGGATCCGGCCGCTCTCGGCGAGCGAGGTGACGTAGCGGCGCAGGAAAAAGGGATTGCCGTCGGTCTTGATCTTGAGCAGGCGGGCGAGTTCGGTCGCCGATGCCTCCGTGCAGGCGAAGCTGTCGACCAGGAACCGGGCGATGGCGTTGGGGGCGAGCGGCTTGAGCGCGATGTCCGCCGTCGGCACATCGGGGGGCGCGGCCAGCATGGCATCGAGGGCACCGCCCATGGCGACCTCGTTGGGCCGATGGGCGGTGATCACCAGGAAGTGCTCAAGGTCCGGATCGGACAGCAGATCGTCGAGCAGCAGCTTCGATGCATCGTCCATCCACTGCACGTCGTCCAGAAACAGCACGAGGGGCGAGCCCTTGCCGGTGAACAGGCGAACGAAGCGCTTCATGGTGACCAGGAACTGCGCCTTCGCCTCGTCGACCGAGAGTTCCGCGGTCGGCGCACCGGGGGGCACGATGAGTGCCATCTCCGGCACCAGCTTGCAGAGCAGGCTGACGTTGCGCCCGAGGCTCTCCGCCAGGCGCTCCCGCCACGTCGCCAACCGGTCTTCCGGCAGGGCGAGCAGGTGCTGCGCCAAGTGCGCGACCGCCTTGACGATGCCGAGAAACGGCTGCGCCGTGGTCGACTGCTGGAACTTGCCGATGGCGAAGAAGCCCTCGTCCGCCAGGATGGTCTGGCGGATCGACTCGACCAGCGATGTCTTGCCGACGCCCGGATAGCCGGACACCATGACCAGCCCGCGGCCGGACAGCTTGAGGCGCCGATACATGTCGAGCATCTGGTCCTGCGCCGCTGACCGGCCGTAGAGCTTGGTGCTGAGCCGCAACCGGGTCGGAACGTCATCCCGACCGAGGCTGAAGCGTGTGAAGCCGCCGCTGCCGGCGAGCTGTTGCCGGCAGCGGGCCAGGTCCGCGGCGAGCCCCGCGCCGCTGCGATAGCGTGCGTCCGACGTCTTTTCGAGGAGCTTCAGGACGATGTCCGAGATGACCGGGGGAATGGTCTGATCGACGCGGGACGGCGGCACGGGCTTCCGCGCCAGGTGGGCATGGGCGAGCTGTAACGGATCGCGATAGTCGAAGGGCGGCCGGCCCAGCAGCAGCTCGTAGAGGATCGCGCCCAGCGAATAGAAATCGCCGCGGTAGTCGATGATCGCGCCGACCCGCCCGGTGCCCTCGGGCGACAGATAAAGCGCCCGGTCGCGCTCCAGCAGCCGGGCGCGGCCGAGCGTCGGCAGGGCCGGCAGATGCACGAAGCCGAGATCCGAAAAGCGCGCCGTCTGGGTGGTCTCGCACCACAGGATGCTGTCGGGGCTGAGGGAACCGTGCACCCCGCCGACGGCGTGGAGATAGTCGAGGAGGATGGCGACGCTCTCGATCACGCGCAAGGCGCGGCTTGGCGGGTGGCCGGGTCCGAGACCCTGGCCGGCGAGCGGCGTGCCGGCGAACCACGGCATCACCCCCCACGATCCCGAGCCGTCGGGGAGGTGCTGGATCGCATGGGTGTAGGCCGAGGCGCCGATCTGGCCGAGCGCGAACTGCTCGCGCCAGATGGGATCGTGTTCGAGCGACTGGGGCGGCTCGCTCGCCTCCCAGCGCTTGAGCAGCACGCGCTCGCCCGTCTCCTCGCGGACCGCCTCGAAGGCGGTGAACGCACCGGTCGACCACGCGATGCGCCGCACCTCGAAGCCTGGGAGAGTCCGAATCCCGACCAACCGCCCTGTCCCCGCCCCGTCCCCGCCTCGTCCCAGCCCCGTCGCTGGCGCCCCGTCGCCCCGACGACGACGTAAATGCTACCGCATAGCGGCCTCTGCCGCCATCGGCTGGCGGTCACCGCAGTGCGGTGCTGATGCGGCCGCATCGGACGTGGACCGAGGCGCCGGCCGCCCGAAGGTGTGCCTCCTCCGAACAGACAGAACTCCAGGCCGCACAGCCCGGTGCCCATTCTCTCGGGAGAGGATCACTTGCAGAAAAGCATCCGGGACGTGTCACAGGCTAAGTCGCGCTGACCGTGGGTGCGTTATCAGTGGGGTTGCCCAAAAGTCATAGCGCCTGGACAGGAGACAGCGATGAGTGCCAAGAACGCGTATGAACAGAAGTTGCAAGCAAAACTCGACGAATGGAAGGCCGATATCGACAAATTGAGCGCGAAAGCGGAGCAGGCGGAAGCCGATACGAAGCTGGAATATCAGAAACAGGTAGAGGATCTGAAGAAGAGGCGCGAGGATATGCGCGAGCGGCTGGGCGAGCTCAAGAAATCTGGTGACAGCGCCTGGGAGGACGTGAAGGCCGGCATCGAAAACGCCTGGACAAGTCTGGAAGACGCGATGCGCAAGGCGACCCAACGCTTCAAGTGACCGGTCGCGGGCGGCGGGCCGGTTCCGCCAGCCACGCCGTCGCATCGCGCGAGAGGGATATCACGGGCCTTCATGGGTGTTTTGGCTGATGACCTCGCGGCTGGAGATGGCGGCGGTATGTCGGGTGGCTGACGGTCGGGACGTTCCCGCGATGATCGTCGAGGCCGGGCTGGAGCGTGACTGCCCGCACTATTCTGGCGGGCGGTATGCCGATGACGAGGATCGCGCTGCTTGGCGTGATGCTGCAATCCGCGGGATGTACCGGTTGCCGGGATATTGCAAATGACGTGCAAACTGGGACGAGGTTGGTACGCCTGGTTATCTCGCGTTCTGCAGAGGTGACAGGTCAATTATGAAAAGATGTCGAAGTTTTCCTGCCTTCGTATCTTCGGAAAATAAAAAATATCATCTGCTACTGGTAGCAACGTCTCTAGCAGTTTGCCAAAGGGCTTTTCCGGGTCATGAAACCAGCGCTTTCCAAGCCC
>CAZBWP010000014.1:0-10124 GCA_964495295.1 uncultured Rhodospirillaceae bacterium
GGGGAGACACGCCGGGATCGCTCGACGGGGCGAGGTCATCCACCCGCTGCGCTTCCTCCTCGACGACGATTCGCGTGATGACCATCATGACGACGAGGTGATAGTACAGATTGAAGAATGCCATGTTGTAGAACAGGCCACCGACAGCGTAGCCGAAGATGGACAATTGCAACATCCGGGCCATGGTGCCGGCCCACTTCAGATCGGCCCGGGTCCTCGACAAGCGGATGATCGGAACGGCCCAGAAGAATGCCGAGAGCCCCAGGATGCCGTAAAGGGCGAGACCGACAAACCCGTGCTCGCCGAGGACCTGGAAATAATTGCTGTGGGATGTCCGCCCGTAACCGACAACGCAATTCTTACCGCTTACGCGTTCTTCCCAGGTGCAAACCGCCAACCCATACTTTGGATAGATCGGGTCATACGTGTAGATATTGAAGCCCCCGCCGATGACCGGGCGATCAATGGCCAGGTTCCAGCCGAAGCGCCACATGATGAGGCGGGACAATGAGGAGTGGTCCTGTTCGTATTGCTTGATGCTGGTCAGCTCTTCGTAGACCTTGGGCGACGTGATCATGAAAACCCCAAGCACAGCCAACACGCCGGCGACGCCAGTGATGATGCGGTACTTTGAGCGCAGCCAGACCAGGAACAACATCGCCCCGACACCAACATAGACCCCGCGCGCATAGGTCCCGGCGATCGCGATAGAACACGTCGCGATACAAACAAGAACACCCGCCCGTGCCCAAATCGCCTTGAGCTCAAGGAAGAAATAGCCAAACAGCGGGATGACCATGCTGAGAGCGAGCGCCAGAGAATTGTTGTCTTCAATCATTGACTTTGGCGGGCCGGTGAGGGCGTACTCCCCTCCCGTGACCACGACCCAGAGACCACCCTTGATTCCGTAGAATCCGACGGATAGCGCGATCACCCAAGCAAGAGCTTCAAGGCGTTGCCGCGAGTTGATCAAAGGTACGGTCAAATAGGTCATTAACAACATTTTTGAAGCCGCGATCCAATAATCGACGGCGAGCGCGCTGTTTATTGCAAAAACTGTTGTGATGCTGATCCAGATATGCCAGAGGAAGAGCGTGACGGTGACCGTGTTGAGGGGATAGCGCTTGGGTTCGCGGGAGACCACATACGCGAAGATCGTCACCAGGGCGATGATCAGCGCGAAACTGGCGGCGAAGACGTTGCCATAGGCGAGCCGATGCGGATTCATGTAGCTGAGCCAAGCCCAGGCATAGATTCCGACGTGCGGCTTGACGATGATGATCGGCACGAGGATGCCGATGATGGCCATGACAAGTGCGTTGCGCATGCGCCTTCTTGCCTCTGCGGACTCGCGGCGATTACACCGCAGGACGCCCGGCGCGGCCAGCACCCGATCCGTTGGCCGTCGCACGGCACGCGACCACGGGAAGCGCATCCAGTGACCGATACCGCTGGGATATCAGCGACACCTCGCCGCGGCAACCTTCGGGTGACCGCGACTCCCGATCGGCTGGCAGGGCATCATCATCCGTCGATCTTTCCGAACCGTTACCCGAGGCGATGGATCGCCCGGCCGAGGATCGCCCGGGCGTGGCTGCTCTGCCTCGCGGTCCTGTCGCCGGCGTTGCTGCTCGTCACCCCGGGCACGGGCGCGGCCGCCTGCACGACGCCGACCGCCGCGGCCGAGTGCGCCGTGCGAGCCGCGGAGGACCCGGCGGTGATCGGGCTCTCCCGCGTCGCCCGGGCGCTCCTCGCGGCACGAACGGAGCCGCCACCGGAGCTCGATCCGGCGACGACCATCGCCTACCGCCGGACCGTTCGGGTGCTCGCGACGCTGGCGGCGGCGAACGGCCCCAGCCCCAGTCCCGGTTCGGGGGCGGACGCTCTCGCGCCCCCCGAGGATGCCGCCGCGGCCCTTCACCCGGACTCGCCGGCGGTGACGGCGCTGCTGCTGCCACCGCCGCTGCCGCCGCGCGACCGGGCCGCTCCGCCGCCCGGCGCGGCCGAAGACGCTCGCCGATTCGCCCCCGTCGACGGACGGATCATCCAGCGCTTCGGAGCGCGCCTGCCGGACGGCGGCGTCCGGCGCGGCATCGCCTACCAGGCCAAGGCGGGAGAGGTGGTTCGCGCCCCGGCGTCCGGACGAATCGCCTTCGCCGGACCCTTCCGCGGCTATGGCCTGCTCTTGATCGTCGAACACGCCGGTGGTTATCATAGTCTGCTGACGGGCCTCGGACGAATCGACACCCATATAGATGAGGCAGTGCGCGCGGGCGATCCCATCGCCGCCGCGGCGGGCGCCAAGGGCGGCGCTCCGCGCGTTTATCTCGAGCTGCGACGCGGCGGGCGGCCGGTGGACCCAATGCCGTGGCTGGCGTCGGCAAATTGAAAGGTTGATGGATGAACGTTCGACTGTTTGTGATCGGTGCGGCCCTGATGTTGGCGCTGGTCACCTCACCCCGGGCCGACGAAGGCAGCAGCAGCAGCAGCGCGGAAACGTATCGCCTGCTCAACCTGTTCGGCGACGTGTTCGAGCGGGTGCGTGCCGATTACGTTGAGGAGGCGACCGACAAGGAACTGATCGAAGCGGCGATCAGTGGCATGCTGTCGTCCCTCGATCCGCACTCCGGCTACCTCAATGCCGACAGCTATCGGGAGATGCAGGTGCAGACCCGCGGCGAGTTCGGCGGGCTCGGCATCGAGGTCACCATGGAGAACGGTCTCGTCAAGGTGGTCTCGCCGATCGACGACACGCCGGCCTTCCGCGCCGGCCTGGAGCCCGGCGATCTGATTTCCCACCTGGACGGTGAACAAGTGATGGGCCTGACGCTGTCCGAGGCCGTCGAGAAGATGCGGGGGCGGGTCGGCACCAGCATCCGGCTGACGGTCCGCCGCGAAGGCCGTGAGCCCTTCGACGTGACCATCACCCGCGATGTCATCAAGATCCAGGCGGTGCGGTCGCGGCTCGAGGGCGATGTCGGTTACGTGCGCATCAGCTCCTTCAGCGAACAGGCGGATCTGGGGGTGCGGAAGGCGGTTCAGGATCTGCGCGACCAGGCGAACGGCAAGCTCCAGGGCATCGTCCTCGATCTCCGCAACAATCCCGGCGGGCTGCTGTCGCAGGCGGTCGCCGTCGCCGACTCCTTCCTGGACAAGGGCGAAATCGTCTCCACGATGGCGCGGCGGGCCGAAGAGACGCAGCGTTACAACGCCAAGTCCGGCGACGTGGCCGAGGGGCTCCCCATCGTCGTGCTGATCAACAGCGGCTCGGCGTCGGCGTCCGAGATCGTGGCCGGGGCGTTGCAGGATCATGGCCGCGCCCTGGTCCTCGGCACCAAGTCGTTCGGCAAGGGCTCGGTGCAGACCATCGTGCCGATGTCCCAGCACGGCGCCATCCGGTTGACCACCGCCCGCTATTACACGCCGTCCGGGCGGTCGATTCAGGCGCTCGGGATCGAGCCCGACATCGCGGTCGAGCAGGCGCGGATCGAGACGGTCGCTCAGGCGCAGGAGCGGCGCGAGGCAGACCTGCGGCGGGCGTTGCGCAACGGCGACGAGGAGGCGGTTGATCCGCCGACGACGGATGAGGGAGTGGAGGCCGATGCGGATAAGGGAGAGGGGACCGAGGCGCCGGCCGAACGCCAGGACTATCAGCTCCTGCGGGCGCTGGACCTGATCCGCGGCATCGCGCTCTACGCCCAGAAGATTCCCGGCGCCGTGCAGTAGCGTCGTATTCGGTTCGGTGGTCTGCCGACAACGCCTTGGGGGACGAGGGACAGGTGGTCAGCGGTCGTCAGGCGGCGCGATCCGCTCGCTCCCGCGGCGGACCGGCGAGGAAGAGCGTGCAGCTGCTCCGCGCCGCCGTGGTCGTCCTGGTGGTTGCCGCTGTCGCCGGGCTTGCGGTCGTGATCTTGCAGGTGCGGGGCGAGCGGGATGGTCCCACGCTCGTCCTGGACTTGCCGGGCGACACCGTCACGCCATCCGACGCAGAAGCGTCGCAGCCCACGCCGGACGACGAGGGGCCCGCCACGGCGACGGGGCTCTCGGAGACACGCAACGCGGCCAGCGCCCAGGCCCTCCTGGAGGATGGGCCGTACGGCCCGATCCCGCGCGTCGCCGCCGACGGCACGACCGCGCGGGCGTTCTACGCGCGGCCGTTTGACGGGCGCGACGACCGGTCGCGGATCGTCATCTTGGTGGCGGACCTTGGTCTCGACGAAGCGAAGACCGAAGCGGCGATCCGGCGGCTGCCGCCGGACGTCACCCTGGTGTTCAGCCCGTATGCCGACGATCTGCCGCTTTGGACGCAACGGGCGCGCGATGCCGGGCACGAAGCCCTGCTCGCGCTGCCGCTCGACGTCGAAGCCTTTCCCTTCGTGGATCCGGGACCGCGCGCCCTGCTGACGTCGTTGCGCGATGGTGAGAATCTGGATCGGCTCGCCTGGAACCTCGGCCGGTTTGCCGGCTACGTCGGTGTCGTCAACCTGATCGGTGATCGCTTCCAGTCCGATGCGCGGGCCATGGGGCTGCTGGTGTCGCAATTGGACCGGCGCGGCCTGCTTTACGTCGACGGTGTTCGGGGCGGCGGAAGCCTTGTCGGACAGCCGGCCGGCGACGCGACCGTGCCCATCGCCTACGCGGATCTGTGGATCGACGAAAGCCCCAGCCGGGAGGTGGTCGACGCGGCGCTTTCGGCGCTGGAAGCGACGGCGAAACAGCGGGCGATCGCCGTCGGACTGGCGCGCCCCTACCCGGTGACCATCGATCGCCTGGTTGCCTGGCTGGAGTCGCTCGCCGACAAAGACCTGGTTCTGGCGCCTGTCAGCGCCGTTGCCGGCCGTCAAGTGCGCCCGTGACGACAGCGTACTCGGAACGCCCGTATCGACGGGGCGTCGGCGCCCTGATCGTCGGACCGGACGGGCGGGTGCTGGTGGCGCGACGCGTTGCCATGCCGTTCGAGGTGTGGCAGCTGCCGCAGGGGGGCATCAAGAAAAACGAGCCCCCGGCTGCCGCGGTGCTGCGCGAGGTCGAGGAGGAAATCGGCACCGCCAGGGTGGAGATCGCGGCCGAGGCGCCCGGTTGGCTGCGCTATGACCTGCCGCCCGAGCTGGCCGATCTCGCGTGGCGGGGGCGATGGCGTGGTCAGGAGCAGAAATGGTTTGTCTTGCGCTTCACCGGCAGCGACGGTGATATCGACGTCGCTCGGAGCGGTCACCCGGAGTTCGATGCGTGGCGTTGGGAGGCTCTGAGCGTGTTGCCGTACCTCGCGGCCCCCTTCAAGCGTCAACTCTACGCGGACCTGGTGGAAACATTCGCCCACGTCGTCGATGCGCTTGCGGCGCGAACGCGGGATTGAGGAGTCTCGGCGATGATGTACGTGCAGGTCATTGCCGGCTTCGTCTTGCTGGTCGGCGGCGCCGAAGCGCTGGTCCGTGGGTCGGCATCGATCGCCCGCCGCTTCGGTGTGTCGTCGATGATCATCGGCATGACCGTCGTTGCCTTCGGGACATCGGCGCCCGAGTTTGTCGTCACGATGAATGCGTCTCTCGCCGGTGCGGCGGGGCTGGCCGTCGGCAACATCGTCGGCAGCAACATCGCCAACATTCTTCTGATTGTTGGCTTGACGGCGCTCTTTTCCCCGATCCCGGCGCACAACCATCCCAGACTCCCCGACGCGGCCTTTCTCGCGGCGTCCAGCCTGCTGTTCGTGATCCTGGCGTGGACGGGCGTGATCGAACGATGGGCCGGCGGCATTCTCGTGATCGTCTTTTTTACGTATTTCGGCTGGTCCGCATGGCGGGAACTTTCCGGCCGCGTCGACGCTGTGGCGGCGACACGGTCCCAGGAAGCGGCCGAGCCGGCCGATCTGCCGGGCGGCAACTGGGTCGCCTGGGCCGCGGCGGTGATCGGCCTGATCGGCCTCGTTGTCGGCGCGGATCAGGTGGTCGATGGCGGCGTGGCCATTGCCCGCACCTTCGGCGTGTCCGACGCGGTGATCGGCCTGACACTGGTCGCCCTGGGCACGTCGCTGCCCGAACTGGCGACCTCCGTGATCGCCGGCCTGCGCGGCCACATGGACATCGCCCTCGGCAACATTCTGGGCAGCAACCTGTTCAACATTCTGTTCATCGGCGGCGCGGTGGCCATGATCGAGCCGCTGCCGGTCGATCCGCAGATCGTGCGGTTCGATAGTCTCGTGATGTTGGCGGCAACGGCGCTTTTCCTGCCGTGCCTGTTCGGGGTCCGCACCGGCCGCCTTGCCGGCTCGGTTCTGGTCTGTGGCTATGCCGCCTACATCGCGGCGCAGGCCCTCGGCGCGCCGCTGCTCCCATGGTAGGGCCGAGAGGACATCAGCTCATCGACGAGGCGTATTGGTGATGACAACCGAACGGCGTCCGGTGGCGCTCGTGACCGGCGCGGCGAAGCGCATCGGGCGGAGCGTCGCCCTGGATCTGGCGGCGCACGGCTGGGCCGTGGCCGTCCACCATCGCTCGTCGGCGGAGGATGCGGCGTGCGTCGTGGCGGCGATCGAGCGTGCCGGTGGACACGCCGTCACCCTCGGCGCCGACCTGGCCAGCGAGGCGGAAACGGCCGGCCTGGTCGAGCGGGTCGTCGCCGCGCTCGGCCCGCCGACGTGCCTGATCAACAATGCATCGGTGTTCGAGAAGGATGACGTTGCCACGACGACACGGCAGTCGTGGGATCACCACATGAACGTCAATACCAGGGCGCCGTTCGTGCTGACGCAGTCGCTCTGCCGGCACCTGCCCCCGGGTGCGAGTGCCGTGGTCGTCAATATCCTGGACCAGAGGGTTTGGAACCTGACGCCGTTCTTCACCTCCTATACGGTCAGCAAGGCGGCGCTCTGGACATTGACCCAGACGCTCGCCATGGCGCTCGCGCCGACGGTGCGCGTCAACGCGGTGGGCCCCGGACCGGTCTTGCCGAGTCCGCGGCAAACCACCGAGCAGTTCGCGAAGCAGTGGTCGCAGGTGCCGCTGGAACGCGCGGTGGATCCCGAGGAGATCTGCGCCGCCATCCGCTTCCTGCTTGACGCGCCCTCCGTCACCGGGCAGATGATCGCCGTCGACGGCGGTCAGCACCTGGGTTGGACGCGACACGCCGTTCTCCAAGGACCCGACGAATGACCGGAGCCAGCCGCGGGCCGCTCGCCGCGCCCGAGACCATCGCCACCGTCCACCCGCTGCGGATCGCCGATGCGAAGCGGGCGATCCGCCATGTGTTCATTCGGGATCTGGTGCTCGCGTGTTCCATCGGCGTGCACCGCCACGAGGAAACGGCGGCGCAGCGCATCCGCCTCAACCTCGACCTCGCCGTCCACGACGAGGCGCTGGCGCTGAACGACGACCTCGCCAACGTGGTCTGTTACGAAAGCATCGCCGACCGGGTGCGGGCGCTGGTCCTGCAGGGGCACATCCGTCTCGTCGAAACCCTCGCCGAACGCATCGCCGAGCTGTGTCTGACGGACGATCGGGTGCGAACGGTGCGCGTGCGCGTGGAAAAGCTCGATGTCTTCGAGGATGCCGCGAGTGTCGGCGTCGAGATCGAGCGGCCGGCGCCGGGACGCTGAGGCGGCGCACCGACCGCCCGTTGTGCACAGGTCCGGGGCTGCCGAATCCTCGCAAAAAGCTTCAAATTTTGCGTGAAAATCGGCTCCGTTCGCATCCGCGTGATACGGATCATCTCGCTGATTTAAAAGAAGTATCCGGCTTTAGCCCCAACTTACCTGGGGTCGCGCGGATTTCGCACTGCAACATAACCGTGCGTCGCCCGGGGGCCCGTCAACAGATTTATCCACAGGGATCGGTCCTGCGGCGTGTCGATCGCAGCACGATCGCCGCCGCCGCCGCAGGTGCGTTGACCTTGCCGCGGGATGACGCGACATACAGATCATGACCGATCCCACTCAGGAAACGCCCGCGCCGGAGTCGGCTCCGCCGCCGCCGTCTGGCATCCAAGTCATTGAAGGGCAATTGAAAACCATGCCGGCATCGCCCGGCGTCTACCGCATGGTCGGCGCCGACGGCGGGGTGCTCTATGTCGGCAAGGCGCGCAACCTTCGCAAGCGCGTCATCACCTACACGCGGCCGGACCGGCTGGGCCCGCGGCTCAAGCGAATGGTGCTCGAAACCGCCTCCATGGAGGTGGTGACAACGCAGACGGAGGCCGAGGCGCTGCTGCTCGAGGCCAACCTGATCAAGCGCCTCCGGCCAAGGTTCAACATCCTGCTCCGCGACGACAAGTCCTTTCCGTCGATCCTGGTCACCGCCGATCACGCCTTTCCCCGGGTGCTGAAACACCGCGGGGCGCGCAACCGCCCCGGCGACTATTTCGGCCCGTTCGCGTCGGCCTGGGCGGTCAACCAGACGTTGACCGTGCTGCAACGCGCGTTCCTGCTCCGGAGTTGCCCGGACGCGGTGTTCTCGGGGCGGACCCGGCCGTGCCTGCTCTTTCAGATCCGGCGCTGTGCTGCCCCCTGCGTCGGCCTTGTGGAGGAGCGGGAGTACGCCGACCTGGTGGACCAGGCCCGGCAGTTCCTGCGCGGCGACAGCCACCGGATCCAGCAACTCCTGGCATCGCGGATGGAGGCGGCGAGCGAGGTGCTCGACTTCGAGCAGGCGGCGCGGCTGCGCGACCGCATCCGCGCGCTTTCGGCGGTGCAGTCGCACCAGGACATCAATCTCGCCGGCGTCGGCGACGCCGACGTGATCGCCGCCCACCGCAGCGGCGCGCAGACGGGCATCCAGGTGTTCTTCTTTCGCGCCGGCCGCAACTTCGGCAATCGCGCCTACTACCCCAGTCATGCGGCCGACGTCGCGGTGGAGGCGGTGCTGGAGGCGTTCCTCGGGCAATTCTATGCCGACAAGCCGCCGCCGCCGCTGGTGCTCGTCAGTCATCCGCTGCCCCAACAGGCGCTGGTCGCCGAGGCGCTCTCGGTGCACGCCGGCCGCCGGATTCGCGTCGCCTGCCCGCAGCGCGGCGACAAGCTGAAGCTGATCAAGCACGCGCAGGACAACGCCCGCGCGGCGCTGGGCCGCCGCATGGTGGAGAGTTCCGCCCAGCGCCACCTGCTCGATGGCTTGGCACGGGTATTCGAACTGGACGGTGCGCCGGAGCGCATCGAGGTTTACGACAACAGCCACGTCGGCGGTACCGCGGCGCTCGGGGCGATGATCGTCGCCGGCCCCGACGGCTTCGAGAAATCGGCCTATCGCAAGTGGACGATCAAGGGCGACGTGACGCCAGGCGACGACTACGCGATGATGCGTGAGGTCCTCGGCCGACGATTCGCCCGGGCGATGAAGGACGATCCGGACCGCAGCCGGGAAACCTGGCCGGATCTGGTGCTGATCGACGGCGGGGCGGGGCAGCTGGGCATCGCCCTGGAGGTGTTCGAGGAACTCGGCATCGACGATGTCGCCATTGCCGCGATCGCCAAGGGGCCGGACCGCAACGCCGGCCGGGAGCGCATCTTTCGGCCGGGGCGCGAGCCGCTGTCGCTGCCATCCGGGGATCCGGTGCTCTATTTTCTGCAGCGATTGCGGGACGAAGCCCACCGCTTCGCCATCGGCGGACACCGCGCCAAGCGGGCGCGGAACCTGACCGCCTCGCCGCTCGACGAGATCCCGGGGATCGGTGCGGCCCGCAAGAAGGCGCTCCTGCATCACTTCGGTTCGGCGCGCGCGATCGCGCAAGCGGGGCGTGCCGACCTGGAGGCGGTCGAGGGGGTCAGTCGCTCCATCGCCAATCGCATCTATGACTGGTTCCATGCAGACGGCTAGAATGCAGGATCGGAGGTTCGCTCGGATCGGGCGGGAGAGACATGTCGCCAATGCTGCCCAATGCGCCGCCCCGTGCGCTGCCGAACGCGCTGCCCAATGTGCTGACGGTGTCGCGGATCGCGCTCACGCCGATCATCTGCGTGCTGATCGCCCTCGACGGCGCGGCCGCGGCGTGGGCGGCGCTGGTGCTCTGGATCGTCGCCTGTGGGACCGACTTCCTGGATGGCTGGCTGGCACGCCGCTACAACCTGATCTCCGGCTTCGGGCGGCTGTTCGATCCGATCGCCGACAAGCTGCTGGTTGGCCTGGTGCTGCTGGTTC
>CAZBWP010000014.1:10224-12789 GCA_964495295.1 uncultured Rhodospirillaceae bacterium
TCGGAGGAGGTGATGCCGCCGGCGGACGTCACCGACGTGGCCGGACTGATCCGATGGCTGGTGGGGCGGGGCGGGCGGCCGGCGACGGCGCTCGCCGATTTCAACAGCATCCGCGTCGCGGTCAACCAGGAGCATGTCGGCCTCGACCACCCGGTCGGTCCCGACGACGAAATCGCCTTTTTCCCACCCGTGACCGGAGGCCGGCGATGATCCGGGTGCAGCGCGAGGACTTCGATGTGGGGGCCGAGATCGCACATTTGACCGAGGGCAATCCGGCCGTCGGCGGGCTGTGCGCCTTCGTCGGTCTGGTGCGCGACGTCGCCGGCGATGCGCCCGTGCAGGCGATGACGCTCGAACACTATCCCGGCATGACGGAGAAGCAACTGGCCGAAATCGACGCCGAGGCCCGCCGCCGCTGGCCGCTCGAGGAGACGCTGATCATCCACCGGTACGGCCATCTCGCCCCGTGCGATCGGATCGTCCTGGTCGCTGCTGCTTCGGCCCACCGCGATGCCGCCTTCGAGGCCTGCCGCTTCCTTATCGACTGGCTGAAAACCCAGGCGCCATTCTGGAAGCGGGAAGCGACGGGGGCGGGCGACCGGTGGGTCGAGGCGCAGGCCAGCGACGATGCCGCCGCCGAGCGCTGGCGGACCGATCAGAGGCCTGACTGATGCCCTCCATGCCGTCCTGGGATGCCATTTTCTTCGACTTCGATGGGGTGCTCGCGGAGTCCACCGACATCAAGACGGAGGCGTTCCGCACCCTCTATGCACCCTACGGCGCCGCGGTCGTGGCACAGGTTCTGGAGCATCACCGCGCGCACGGCGGCGTTTCCCGGCGCAAGAAGATCCGCTGGTGCCACAAGTACCTGCTCGGTCGACGGCTGAGCGAGCCCGAGCTGGAACAACTCGCCGAGCACTTCTCGCGCCTCGTCGAATACGCCGTCGCCGAGTCGGCGTGGGTGCCCGGCGCCTGGGAGACATTGCAGGAGCTGCATGGCCGCCTGCCCATGTTCGTCATCTCGGGAACGCCGAAAGGGGAGTTGCAGCGCATCGTTGCCCGGCGGCAGATGACGCACTTTTTCGTCGAGGTGCATGGCTCGCCGCCGAGCAAGGTGCCGATCATCCGCGACCTGCTCGAACGCCACGGACTTGTGGCCGACCGGGTTCTGTTCGTCGGCGATTCAACCACCGACTACGATGCGGCGAAGGCGACCGGCCTGCCGTTCCTCGGGCGCGTCGCCCCCGGTGACGACAATCCCTTCCCGCCGGGCACCGAGATCGTTCCAGACATGACGGAGTTCAAGGCATGAACGACGACCTTCCCGCGACGGAACCGGCGGGGCGCAACGGCGACACCGAAAAGCGGGTCGATACCGCGTACCGCACGCCGAGCTTCATCGAGAGCCGCGCCGCGCGCCCGGTTCGCATTCTCTCGGAATACCTGCATCCGGCGAGCCGGTTCGAGGCCATGAAGATCTCGGACACCATCGTCTTCTGGGGATCGGCGCGGACATTGCCGCGGGAGGAGGCGGAGGAAAAACTGGAGGCCGCCCGGCGCTTCGGCGGTGATGTGGCGGCCGCCGAACAGGCTTTGGCCATGTCGCGGTATTACGAGGATTGCCGATCACTGGCCTATCGGCTGACCGAGTGGTCGAAGGCGCTGGAGGAAAAGCGCGGCCGCTTCGTGGTGTGCACCGGCGGCGGTCCGGGAATCATGGAAGCGGCCAACCGCGGGGCTTCGGAGGCGCGCGGGCTCAATATCGGTCTGACGATCGCGCTCACCCACGAGGAGCGCGGCAACCCTTGGATAACGCGCCAGCTCGAGTTCGAGTTTCGCTACTTCTTCATGCGCAAGTTCTGGTTTGTCTATTTGGCCAAGGCGCTGATCGCCTTTCCGGGCGGCTTCGGCACCATGGATGAATTTTTCGAGCTGATGACGTTGCTGCAGACCGGCAAGCTGCGAAAAAAGATGCCGGTGGTGCTCTACGGAACGGAATACTGGGATGCCGTGCTGAACCTCGAGGCGATGGTGAAGTTCGGAACCATTGACGCGGCCGATTTGAGCCTCGTTCTGAAGACCGATTCCGTCGACGAGGCCTTCCATTTCATCGTCAAGGAACTGACCGAAAAGGCACTCGGCTCGCCCGGCGGGCAATGGTGATCCAGCCCGGGCGCGCGGTCGGAGGGGTGCCGAAACATGCTCCGTCCCTGCATCGCGCCACGGGCTCAGGATAGCGATTGCGCCCGCATGCCGTCAGCCGCAAAGTGCGGCGACCTTTCGTCGGCCCATGGTCCCTTCAGAAGGAGAATTCGGAATGCGCAGCTGACTTGTCGTCGGGGCGATCGATGCAGTCGTCGCCGGATGCGGCGACGACGCACAGGTGATCGATCTGCCCTATGAATCGGCGAACACGGCGAAGGCCGCCGGCAGTGAGGCGTTCAACGCCTGGTTGACCGAGGCTCGCGGCAAGACCGTCCGCTGGTCCGGTCGGGTCGTCGAGGCGCAACGGGTTCGCGGCGACGACTTCGTCGAGGAAGCGCTGGTCCTGATCGACATGGACAA
>CAZBWP010000014.1:12889-22955 GCA_964495295.1 uncultured Rhodospirillaceae bacterium
CGTCCAAGAGGTCCGGGAGGCAACGTGACCGATTATCTGCCGGTCGATCCGCACTACGAGATGCGGGTGCGGGAGAGTTTTGCGCGACAAGGGATCATGGTGCATCTCGGCGCCACGATGACGGCGTGCGGTCCCGGCCGCTGTGAGATCCGACTGCCGTATGGCGAACACCTGTCGCAGCAGCATGGCTTCTTTCACGGTGGCGTCGTCGCCACCATCGCCGACTCGGCCGGGGGCTACGCGGCGTTTTCGCTGATGGCCGAGGGCTCGGGCGTGCTCACCATCGAGTTCAAGATCAACCTGACGGCGCCGGCCGACGGCGACGTGCTCATCGCGCGGGGCGAGGTGGTGCGGCCCGGGCGGACGGTGACCGTCAGCCGCGCCGAGGTCGTCGTCGCGAAGGAGGGGCGAGAGCGCGTGTGCGCCGTCCTGCAACAAACACTCATGACCATCTCCGGCCGCCCCGACGTGGTCGGCTAGGTCGAATCCGGGAGGCACCATGATCCCCAATTCCCTGCCCAGCCTGAATTTCGACCTGGGCGAGACCGCCGACATGCTGCGCGCTTCGGTGATGGGCTTCGCGGCGGATGAGATCGCGCCGCGCGCCGCCGAGATCGACCGCGACAACACGTTTCCATCGGACCTGTGGCAGAAATTCGGCGCCCTCGGACTGCTCGGGATCACGGTCGAGGAAGCATGGGGCGGCGCCGGCATGGGCTACCTGGAGCACACGGTGGCCATGGAGGAGATCAGCCGGGCCTCCGCGTCGGTGGGTCTCAGCTACGGCGCGCACTCCAACCTCTGCGTCAACCAGATCCGGCGCAACGGCACCGACGAGCAGCGGCGCCGCTACCTGCCGAAGCTGATCTCGGGCGAGCACGTCGGCGCGCTGGCCATGAGCGAAACCGGGGCGGGGTCGGACGTGGTGGGCATGCAACTCCGTGCCGACCGGAAGAACAGCGTCTACGTGCTCAACGGCAGCAAGATGTGGATCACCAACGGTCCCGAAGCCGCGGTGCTCGTGGTCTACGCCAAGACCGACCTGAAAGCCGGTCCGCGCGGGATCACCGCGTTCCTGATTGAACGCGGCTTCAAGGGCTTCTCGACGGCGCAGAAGCTCGACAAGCTCGGCATGCGCGGCTCCAACACGTGCGAGCTGGTCTTCGAGGACTGCGAGGTGCCGGAAGAGAACGTCCTCGGCGGCGTCGGCCGGGGCGTCAACGTGCTGATGAGCGGCCTCGACTACGAACGGCTGGTGCTCGCCGGCGGTCCGCTCGGCATCATGCAGGCCTGCCTGGATATCGTCGTGCCGTATGTGCACGAACGCCAGCAGTTCAGCCAGCCGATCGGCGCGTTCCAGATCATGCAAGCGAAGCTGGCGGACATGTATACGACGATGAACGCCTGCAAGGCCTACATCTATGCCGTTGCCAGGGCCTGCGACCGGGGCGAAACGACCCGGAAGGACGCCGCCGGGGCGATCCTTTACGCCTCGGAGCGGGCGACGCAGATGGCTCTGGACGCGATCCAGTGCCTCGGTGGCAACGGCTACATCAACGAGTATCCGACCGGCCGGCTGCTGCGCGACGCCAAGCTCTATGAGATCGGCGCTGGCACCAGCGAGATCCGCCGCTGGCTGATCGGCCGCGAGTTGTTCGAGGAGACCGCGTGACCGGGGCAGCCACGGGATCCGTGCCGGCGGCTCGCGATGCCGGCCCCGGCGGCGCCCCGGCGAAGACGGCTAGGATCGCGGGCGTGGACGTTCGCTTTGTTCGGTCGTAAGCATCAAGGGACGGCCGGCGGCCCCACGCAGGCAGGAGGTGACGATGCCAACGGTTCTGATCACCGGAGCCAATCGCGGGCTCGGACTGGAGTTTGCGACGCAATATCTCGCGAACCAATGGAGGGTGATCGCCACCTGCCGGGCGCCGCTCGCCGCGACGGCCTTGAATGCCCTGCACGGAAGCATCGAGGTCCACCCGCTCGACGTCACCGACTTCGCCCAGGTGGAGGGGCTCGGGGCCACGCTCGCCAGGACGCCCATCGACGTGCTGATCAACAACGCCGGCGTCTACGGCCCACGCAACTTGACCTACGAGGCGATGGACTATCTGGAATGGCCGCACGTGATGCGCACCAACGTCGCGGCACCGCTCAAGCTCAGCGCGGTGCTGCTCGGCAACGTGGCGCGCAGCACGCAGAAGAAGATCGTCGCGATCAGCAGCAAGATGGGCAGCATGACCGACAACACGTCGGGCGGATCCTACATCTACCGGTCGTCGAAGGCGGCGCTGAACGCGACGATGAAGAGCTTCTCCATCGATATCCGAGGCTCCGGCGTGACGGTGGCATTGCTGCATCCAGGGTGGGTGCGCACCGACATGGGCGGGCCGTCGGCCCTGATCGATGCGAGCGAAAGCGTCGAAGGGATGCGTCAGGTGATTGCAGATCTGAAGCCCGAGCGAACGGGGCACTTCTTCGACTACGTAGGGAACGAGGTTCCTTGGTGACCAGGGTGACCATGGTGACCAGTAGGCCGTGGCGGCGGACATGATCCGATTTCGCAGCGCCATCGACCCGCGATCCGATGGCTTCAGGGCCAACACCGAGGCCTTCGAGACGCTGGTCGCCGCGCTGCGCGCCGAGGTCGGGCGTATCAAGCTGGGCGGCGGCGAACGCGCGCGCTCGAAGCACATGGCGCGAGGTCGCTTGCCGGTCCGCGAACGCATCCGGCGGCTGCTTGACGTGGGCTCGCCGTTTCTCGAACTGTCGCAGCTGGCGGCGCACGGCATGTACAACAACGAGGTGCCGGCGGCGGGGATCGTCACCGGGATCGGCCGGGTTGTCGGTGTCGAATGCATGATCGTCGCCAACGATCCGACGGTGAAGGGCGGCACCTATTACGGCATGACGGTCAAGAAGCACCTGCGCGCCCAGGAGATCGCGCTCGAGAACAACCTGCCGTGCATCTATCTCGTGGAGTCCGGTGGCGCCAACCTGCCGGAGCAGGACGAAGTGTTTCCCGACCGGGACCATTTCGGGCGCATCTTCTACAATCAGGCGAAGATGTCGGCGGCGCGGGTGCCGCAGATCGCCGTGGTCCACGGCTCGTGCACGGCGGGCGGCGCCTACGTTCCGGCGATGTCCGATGAAAGCATCATCGTTCGCAATCAGGGAACCATCTTCCTCGGAGGCCCGCCGCTGGTGCGCGCGGCGACCGGCGAGGTCGTCACCGCGGAGGAACTGGGCGGTGCGGACGTGCACACGCGCACCTCGGGGGTGGCCGACCACTACGCTTTGGATGACGGCCATGCGCTCGCCATCGCGCGGCGCATCGTCGGCAACCTGAACCGCGTCAAGGCGCCTTCACTGGCGCTGCGGGAGTCGCGCCCGCCGGCCTATGAGGCACGCGAAATCTACGGCATCGTGCCGACCGACCTGCGCAAACCGTACGATGCGCGCGAACTCATCGCCCGCCTCGTCGACGCCTCGGAGTTCCATGAATTCAAGGCGCTTTACGGTCCGACGTTGGTGTGCTGCTTCGCCCACATCTTCGGCTATCCGGTGGGCATCGTCGCCAACAACGGCATCCTTTTCTCGGAATCGGCGCTGAAGGGCACGCATTTCATCGAACTGTGCAGCCAGCGTGGCATCCCGTTGATCTTCCTGCAGAACATCTCCGGCTTCATGGTCGGCCGCAAGGTGGAGGCGGGGGGGATCGCCAAGGACGGCGCCAAGATGGTGACAGCCGTCGCCTGCGCCAATGTGCCGAAGCTGACGGTGCTGGTCGGTGGCTCCTTCGGTGCCGGCAACTACTCGATGTGTGGGCGGGCGTACGCACCGCGGTTCCTCTGGATGTGGCCCAACGCCCGGATTTCGGTGATGGGCGGCGAACAGGCGGCCGGGGTGCTGGCGACGGTGCGGCGGGACAGCCTGGGGGAGCAAGGCGTCGCCTGGAGTGCCGAAGAGGAACGGGATTTTCGCGCGCCGATCCTCAGCCAGTACGAAACCCAGGGGCACCCCTATTACGCCAGCGCGCGCCTCTGGGACGACGGCATCATCGATCCCGCGGATACGCGGATGGTTTTGGGATTGGGGCTGTCTGCGTCGTTGAACGCGCCGGCCGAGCGGACGACGTTCGGCGTGTTCAGGATGTAGGCATCACCCCGCGGTCGCCGGTCTCCGCGGGGGGCTCGTGCGGCGAATGTGAACCCGTTGCGGCCCCGGTGCGTCGACCGGGCAGTCTGGAGAGGCAAACACATGGTCCTGATGAAACAGCTGATCCTTGCGTCGGTCGTGGCTGTCGCCGTGACAACGAACGGCGGTGCCGCGGAGGTGGCCCGCCCGGCGGCGCCGCAACCCGATGCGGCCGCCCTCAGCGACGGCCTTGCCGTCGAGTACTACTACGACGATTTCCGCGACACGAGCCTGAGCAACACCGCCGCGAGAGGTCCCGGCGAGGCGGGGCCGCCGTTGCCGCAGCTCAATTATCAGTCCGGGATCGGCAAGGTCCTCACCAGTGACGCCACCGACTTCGTCGGCGCAAAGATCACCGGCTTCCTGCAGTTTGACGAAGCCGGGCGGTGGGAACTCAAGGTCACATCCAATGACGGGGTGAGGCTGACGGTTGGCGAGGCCATGCTGTTCGAGGACATGGCGCCGCATCCCGACTACGATTCACCGCCGTTGGCGATCGATGTCCCGGAGGCGGGCTGGTATCCCGTTCACATCCTCTACTATGAGCGGAAACAGACATCGACGCTCCGGCTCTGGTGGAAGCGGCCGAACGCGACGAGCTTCGACATCGTTCCCGCCCAGGCCTTCAAGCACTAGTCATGGCGCTGGAGCCGACCGTGGCCAGACAGACGATCCGCGTCGATATGGACGAGCAGGGCGCGGCCTGGTTGTGGCTCGACCGTCCGCAGGTGCACAACGCCTTCGACGATGTTCTGATTGACGAGATGACCGGGGTGCTGCGCGCCCTTGATGCGGACCCGGCCGTGCGCGCCGTCGCCGTCGCCGCAACGGGGGACAGCTTCTCGGCGGGCGCCGATCTTCGCTGGATGCGTCGCGTCGCCGAATTCTCGTTCGACGAGAACGTCGACGACGCGCTGCGCCTGGCCGAACTGCTGCGGGTTCTGCACACCTTGGGGAAGCCGACCGTAGCCGTCGTCCAGGGGCCCGCCTACGGCGGCGGCGTCGGCCTTGTCGCCGCTTGCGACATCGCGGTGGCGGCGCGTGAGCGGGCGACCTTCGCGCTGACCGAGGTCCGGCTGGGCTTGGTGCCGGGAACGATCTCCCCCTACGTCATCGCGGCGATCGGCACGCGCCAGGCGCGCCGCTGGTTTCTCACGGCCGAGCGCTTCGATGCCGAGACGGCGATGCGGATCGGTCTCGTTCACCTGACCGTTCCCGCGGAAGACCTGACGGCAACGGTGCGGCGACTTCTCGCCGATCTCGGCGCCGGCGGCGTGGAGGCGATCGCCCGGTGCAAGGCGATGATCGCAGAGGTTTCGGGACGCCCCGTCGACGCGTCGCTGATGCGCGAAACGGCGGAATACATCGCCCGCGCCCGGGCGTCGGACGAGGGCAGGGCGCGCGTTGCCGCGTTTCTCGAGAAACGCGCGGCGGGCCGCTGATGTTCGCGAAAATCCTGATCGCCAATCGCGGCGAGATCGCCTGCCGGATCATCCGAACCGCCCGCGATCGGGGCGTTCGCACCGTCGCCGTCTATTCCGATGCCGACGCCGATGCGCTGCACGTGGCGATGGCGGACGAAGCCCACCATATCGGTTCGCCCGCGGCCCGGGACAGCTATCTCCGGGGGGATCGGATCATCGCGGCGGCGCTTGCGACCGGCGCCGAGGCGATCCACCCCGGTTACGGATTCCTGTCCGAGAACGCCGACTTCGCCGAGCAGTGCGGCGGCGCGGGGGTTGTCTTCATCGGCCCGCCGCCCGAGGCGATCCGCGCCATGGGCTCGAAGATCGCGGCAAAGGCGTTGATGGAGGCGGCCGGCGTGCCGGTGACGCCCGGCTACCATGGCACGGCCCAGGACCCCGGCCTGCTGCGCCACGCCGCCGAGGGGATCGGCTTTCCCCTGCTGGTCAAGGCGTCATCGGGCGGCGGCGGCCGCGGCATGCGGGTGGTCCGCTCGCGGCAGGACCTGGACGAAGCCCTGATCTCGGCGGCGCGCGAGGCGACCGCGGCCTTCGGCGACGGTTCGCTGCTGCTGGAACGGTACCTGGAACGCGCCCGACACATCGAGGTGCAGGTCTTCGCCGACTCCCAAGGCACCATCGTCCATCTCTTCGAGCGCGACTGCTCGATCCAACGCCGCCACCAGAAGATCATCGAGGAGGCTCCGGCGCCGGGCATTGGCGCAGGCTTGCGGGCAGAACTCGGCGAAACCGCGGTCAGGGCGGCGCGGGTGGTGGGCTACGTCGGGGCGGGAACCGTGGAATTCCTTCTGGCCCCGGATGGCGCATTCTATTTCATGGAAATGAATACCCGCCTGCAGGTCGAACACCCGGTGACCGAGATGATCACCGGTCTGGACCTGGTCGACTGGCAGTTGCGGGTGGCTTGCGGCGAGCCCCTGCCGCTCCGTCAGGAGGACTTGGCGATCAATGGCCACGCCGTGGAGGTGCGGATCTACGCCGAAGATCCGGATCGTGATTTCCTTCCGGCGGCCGGACCACTGAGGCATCTCCGCTTTCCCGACGAGACGGGGCATGTGCGGATCGACGGCGGCGTTCGGCAGGGCGACAGCGTCGGCACCTTCTATGACCCGATGATCGCCAAGCTGATCGTCTGGGACGCGACACGATCCTCGGCGCTCATGCGCCTGCGCGCGGCACTGGCGGAAACCCAGATCGTCGGCCCGCAGACCAATGTCGCCTTTCTGCTGAACCTGACGGCGCTGCCGGCCTTCAACGCCGGCGAGTTGCAGACCCGCTTCATCGACGATCATCGGCGCGACGTGTTCCCGGAACGAACGCCGATGAGCGCCCGGTTCCTGGCGCTCGCGTCGCTCGATGTCTTGTTGCGTCGCGACGCGGAGGCGCGCGCCGCGGCGGCACGGTCCGCCGATCCCCATTCGCCCTGGCATGCCACGTCGGGCTGGCGCCTGAACGACGACAACCATCACGTCCTGACGTTTCGGTGTGGCGAGAGCTCGATTGATGTCATCGTCCACTTCCGCGCCAGCGGCCTGGTCCTGGAGATTCCGGGAGAGAGTGCTCCGGTCGCGGCCTCCGGCGCGTTCGACCCTTCGGGCGACCTGCTCGCGACCCTCGACGGCGTGCGGCTGCGCGCCACCGTGGTGCACTATCAGGACGCCCTGACCATCCTCCTGGGCGGGGAGGCGCGTCGCCTCGAACCCGTGGACCCGGCCGCCCGCGCCGAGACCCAGGAGGCGACCGGTGGCGGCTTGACCGCGCCCATGCCCGGCAAGGTCATCGCCGTCGGGGCCCGGGCGGGAGACGCCGTCGCTCGCGGCGCGACGCTGATCGTCCTCGAGGCGATGAAGACGGAGCACGCGATCACGGCGCCCGCCGACGGGATCGTCGCGGCTGTCCACTATGACGTGGGGGAGCAGGTGGAGGAGGGGGCCGAACTCGTCACCTTCCAACAGGACGACGCGGGCGCCGCCGAAGAGTGAGTTGGGGAAGGGAGGGCCGATGCGGCTGCCGACGCGCGTCAAGCTGGTGGAAGTGGGGCCTCGGGACGGTTTGCAGAATGAGCCCCGGCCGGTGCCCGTGGCCGTGCGGATCTCGTTGATCGACAGGCTGGCCGCGGCCGGACTGCCGGTCATCGAGGTTGGGAGCTTCGTGTCGGCGAAGTGGGTGCCGCAGATGGCGGGCACGGACGCAGTGCTGGCGGGGATCACCCGGCAGCCGGGCAGGCGCTTTCCCGTTCTGGTGCCGAACATGCCGGGCTTGAACGCGGCGGTGGCTGCGGGGGCGAAGGACATCGCGGTGTTCGGAGCGGCGTCGGAGACGTTCTCGCAGAAGAACATCAATTGCTCGATCGAAGCCAGTCTGGACCGCTTCGCCGCCGTCTGCGAGGCCGCGACGGCGCAGGGGCTGTCGGTCCGGGGCTACGTGTCCTGTGTTCATGGGTGCCCGTATGAGGGGCCGGTGGCGCCCGAGGCCGTCGCCCGCGTCGCCGGTCGACTGCTCGCCATGGGGTGCTACGAAATCTCGCTGGGCGACACCACCGGAGTCGGCACGCCGCGCCAAGCCCAGGACGTGGTGCGGGCCGTCACCGATCGGGTTCCCGTGGATCGGCTGGCGGCCCACTACCACGACACCTACGGTCAGGCGCTGGCGAACATCCTCGCCGTGCTAGACTGCGGGATCGCCACCATCGACTGTGCGGTCGCCGGCCTTGGCGGCTGCCCCTATGCCAAGGGAGCGTCCGGCAACGTGGCGACCGAGGACGTGCTCTACATGCTGAACGGCCTCGGCATCGAGACGGGCGTCGATCTCGACGCGGTCGCCGCCGCGGGCCGGTTCATCTGCGCCGCGCTCGACCGGCAACCGGCCTCGCGGGTGGCACAAGTGCTGGCCGCACGGTCCGGAGGGTGACCGGACGCAGGCCGAAAAATCGCGGCCGACGTCCGCGGAACAGGGCGCGCTCACAGGAGAAGGAAGCACGCGATCACGATGGATGTCGGCGGCACCGCCGCCAGAAACAGCCACAGCGGCGATACGCCATTTGCGAAGAAGCGTGAAAGCAGAAGCTGACCGGCTGGATTCGGGGCATTGGCGATCACCGTCAGCCCGCCGCCCGAAATTGCCCCCGCGACCACCGCCCTTTGCAGCTCCGGACTTTCCATCATGGACGGCACCAGGGACGCCAGGAACGTGATGCTCGCATTGTCGTTGAAGCTGCTCAGAGCCATCGCACTGAAGAACAGCGGCAACTCTTCCAGACGGCTCAGCACGGGCGCGACCCACCAGCCTTGGAGCCCGCCATGGGTCACCAGGCCCGCAAGGCAAAATCCCACCATGAGCGGATCCCGAAGCCGCAGATCCTCCTGGTGATGCGCCGTCGCACGGATGAAGGCGATGAAGAACAGGAACCCGCCGACGAACAGCGCCGGATCGTGCATGGTCCACACCGTCCACGCCAGGAAGAGGATATGGGAGATGTTGATCCACACCGGGATCCGACGCTCCGATGACCGCGTCGGACGTTCCGCCGTATCGTCTCCGAGTTGAAGGAGTTCACGGCGAAACGCCATAAAATAAAGGCAATTGGCCAGAAGGATCGCGAGTCCTGATTTCCATCCGAAGTGCGTCGTCATATAGGCGAGGTCTCAGTGCCACGTGTGAGCGACCATCAGGACGGGCGGGGCCGAAAAATGTGTGAGTGTACCGCCGACGGAGACGTTGACGAACAACAACCCGATCGTTGCATATCTCAGCTTTATTGATGGATTGAGACGATAGAACTCCTTTGCAAGGAGCATGGCGGCAATTGTCATCGCGGCCGGCTCGGTGATGAAAGACCCGAGCAGTGGCGCCAGCGTGAGTATGGCAAGCCACCAGGCAGCCGCGGTCTCACGTCCGAGCCGTGCCACTTGGCGAAGAGACGATTCCGCAAGGAGAACCACAGGACGCGTCGACGCGATCGCCATGATCACGACGACGAACGCCGGCTCGATGTAACTCACGTTGAAGTCCACGTACCGGGTGACCGTCTCCCAGTCTTTTATCAGAGCCATACTGATAATCAGAGGGATCGCCCAGATGCCAAACACCGCCTCCACTTCACCCAGGAAGCGGAACACGGTGGCTTTCATGCTCACATCCTCCTGCTCCCCATGCGGGCGCGTGTGCAGCCACTGGATATGCTCATTCTCGAACCGCCGGGCGAGTCGGTGGAACGTCGGCGCCGCGAACACATGCAGGACCGCCATCAGAAAAATCACGGCAGAGACGAGATTGAACGGCTCTTCTGATACACGGTGCGCAAGAGCGTCCCAGAGGGGCAGGTGATCATCGTTGTAAGAGTCTTCTCTGATTGGGGTCGCTGAGGTCAAGGTGCTCCTGCACTT
>CAZBWP010000015.1:0-16093 GCA_964495295.1 uncultured Rhodospirillaceae bacterium
TCCAACGGATCCACGATGTGGTCGTCTACGAAGAGTTCCCGCGCAACGTCGCCGGAAAGACCCTCAAACGGGTAATGCGGGATGGGTACAAGGCTCAGTAGCGGCGCCCGGTGCAGCGGCGCGTTCACGCAATGCGGCGGCTGCGCGGAACGGGTGGATTCGCGTACGCATCTGACATCCACGAAGGGATCGTCCGGAGGGGGCCGTGCTCCAGCGGATCGGAGTCGACGTTCGCATCCAAGGGGGCAGATTAGCCGATCCCCCCGGCTGATGACTTGGTGGCTCGATCAAGGCAACGGATGGGGGGCATTCGTTGGCATCGAGCCGCTGGCGGTTAGCCGGACGCCTTGGATGGCGCCCACTGGGTGGATTGGCGACCCGTTTCCGGATCACGCAAACACGCCGCCAACGATTCGTGCGGCACCGGTGCGCTGAAGAAATAGCCCTGTGCGACGTCGCACCCGCGTGACCGCAGGAAGTCCAGTTGCTCCCGCCGCTCCACGCCCTCGGCCACGGTCCGCATGCCAAGCGCGTGCGCCATGGCAATCATCGCTTCGACCAGGGCGGCGTTGACTTCATCGAACGGCGCGTCACGGATGAACGACTTGTCGATCTTCAAGGTATCCAACGGGAAGCGGCTCAAATAGCTCAGCGACGAGTACCCCGTGCCGAAGTCGTCGACGGCGAGCCGGACTCCGAGCTTCTTCAGTTCGTCAATCATCATCTGAGTCTGCGGCAGGTCGTCCATCAGCGTGCTCTCGGTGATTTCGAGCTCCAGGAATGCCGGTGGAATGCCGCTCGACTCAAGGGCTTGCGCGACGGCGTCGACGAGCGCCGGGCCTCGAAACTGCCGACTTGAGATGTTGACGGAGAGGGAGAGCGGGCAGACGCCCTCGGCGCGCCACGTCGCGACCTGACGGCACGCGGTGTCGAGCACCCATTGCCCGATGGGAACGATCAACCCGGTGTTCTCCGCCAGCCGGATGAAGCGGTCCGGTGTCACCCGCCCGAGGGTGGGACTGTTCCAGCGCAACAGCGTCTCCGCGCCGACCACGCGACCGGACTCGACCTCGACCAAAGGCTGAAACGCCAGCTGGAATTCCTCGCCCTGAAGCCCGCGGCGCAGGTGGTTTTCCATCCGAACCCGCTCGAGGGCGCGGGCGTTCAACTCTTGCGTGAAGAAGTGAACGGTGTTCCGGCCGCGTTCCTTGGCTTGGTACATCGCCGCGTCGGCATTGCGCATCATGGTCTCGGGATCGTCACCGTCGGTCGGCCACAGTGCGACGCCGATGCTGGCCGAGGAAAACGCCTCCTGGCCGTCGAGCAGGAACCGGCGCGTAAACGTCTCCAGAATCTTGTTGGCGACGGCCTCCGCATCGCGGCCGTCTCTCAGGTCCGAGAGGATGACGGTGAACTCGTCACCGCCGAGACGGGCAACCGTATCCTCCTGCCGCAGGCAGCCTTGAATGCGCCGGGCCACTTCGCGAAGAAAGCGGTCGCCGAGGGCGT
Organism: uncultured Rhodospirillaceae bacterium; assembly: GCA_964495295.1. Taxonomy (GTDB): domain Bacteria; phylum Pseudomonadota; class Alphaproteobacteria; order Rhodospirillales; family Defluviicoccaceae; genus CAZBWP01. The sequence continues at coordinate 1,510 of CAZBWP010000015.1, forward strand.
GGCCGAGGGTGTCGTTGATGTGCTTGAAGTGGTCGACGTCGATGAACAGAACGCCAAGACCGCTGCCATGGCGGCGCGCATGCGCAACGGCTTTCTCCAAGCGGTCGAGCGCGAGGGTCCGATTGGGCAGATCGGTGATTGTGTCGTAGTTGGCTTGGCGGTGGAGCTGTTCTTCGTATTCTTTCTGCTTGGTGATGTCGACCACCGTCGACTGCACGGCCGGCTGCCGGTTCCAGGACACCAGTTTGACATGCGCCCGGATCCAGACAACGGTGCCATCCTGCCGCAGTCCGCGAAACTCGTACTCCTCCGGCGCGGCGAGGCCGGCGAACCGGGCGGCTCGATAGCGTCGAACCAAGCCCACGTCCTGAGGATGATAGAGGGCGTCCAGGGACGGCAGGATCAGGATGTCCTCGGGCCTTTCAAATCCGAACATCTTGGCGTAGGTGGCGTTGGCGAAAAGCGGACGCCCTTCGCGGTCGATGACGATACCGAGGACAGACCCCTCGACCAGCCCGCGGAACCGTTCCTCGCTGGCGCGCAACGCATCCTCGGAGCGCTTGCGATCGGAGATGTCCTCCTGGATGCCGACAAAATGGGTGATCGCGCCGTCGGGCATGCGGATCGGAGATATCAGAGCGCTCGCCCAGTACAGTCGGCCGTCCTTGCGGCGATTGCAAAACTCGCCGTGCCAGAGGCGACCGCTCAAGATGTGCGACCACAGCTCCCGATAGTCCTCAGGCGTCAACTCTCCGGACTTGAGCAGCGACGGCGTCCGGCCGACGGCTTCGTCCCGGCTGTAGCCGGTGACCTCGGTGAAGCGACGGTTGACGTACTCGATGACGCCGTCCTTGTCGGTGATCAGCACCGAGGCGGCACTCTCCTCGACCGCTCGCGAGAGCTTGCGAAGTTCCTGCTCGGTCCGCTTCAACGCGTCGATATCCCGGACGGCGGACAGCAGCAGGCGTTCGCCATCCAACTCGAAGATCCTCGCCGACACGAGCCCGGTTCGCGGGGCACCGTCGGCGCTGCGGAACGTGAATTCGGCATTGTGCAGCACGCCGTCGCGTCGCAGGCTTTCGAGAAAGCGTTCGCGATCGTCCGCGTTGGCCCAGAAGCCGAGGTCGATGGATTTGATGCCGACGGCCTGGTCGCGGCTGAAGCCGGTGATTTCGGAGAAGCCCTGATTGACGTCGATCAACAGTCCATCGTCCAGGCGGCTGATCATCATCGCATCGGGGCCCGTCTCGAACGCCAGCCGGAAGCGCTTTTCGGCTTTCTCGACGGCCAGTTCGGCCTGCTTGCGCTGGGTCGTGTCCTGCACCGTGCCGGTCATTCGCGCCGGCATCCCGTCCTCGCGGAAAAGCACCTCGCCGTTCTGCTCCACCCAGCGGACCGTGCCATCGGGGCGGATGATCCGGTGCTCGATCTCGTAAGCCGATTTCCGGTACAGCGCCGCATCGATCGCCTGCTGCACCATCGCCCGGTCGTCGGGGTGACACGCGTCGAGGAAGTCCTCGTATCGGGGCTCAAACGCCTGCGGCGGATGGCCCAGGATGCGGAAGATCTCGTCGGACCAGGTGAACTCGTTGGTGGAAGCGTTCAGATCCCAGTTTCCCACGTGAGCGATCCGCTGGGCATTGGCGAGGCTCTCCTGGCTGGCGCGCAGGGCCGCCTCGCGGGCCTTCATGTCGGTGATGTCGATGTAGATGCTGGCGATGCCGCCCTCGCTCGTCCGGCGTTCATGAACCAGGATCACGCTGCCATTGCTCAGACACTGCTCGAACGGCTCGCCGGGTGTCCGATGCAGCGCCATCCGCGCCTTCAGCCACGCATCGACGCCCGCGTCGAGGGGGCCGTGGGTGCCGCTGCCGGCGCAGTGGCGTAACACGGCCTCAAAGGAGACCCCGGGCGCCATCACGGCGGCGGCGCCGGCAAAGAACTCCTTGAACTTGGCGTTGCAGAGGACGAGTCGATCGTCCTGGTCCCACAACACGAAACCTTCCGAGATGTTCTCCACCGCATCGACGAGCCGTTCCCGGGCGGTCGCCGCGTTCTGTTCGGCTTCGATCTGGGCGGTGATTTCGGTGCTGGTTCCACGATAGCCCTGGAACGCTCCGTTGTCGTCGAAGATCGGCAGGCCGCTGACGCTGAAGTGGCGGCGCGCACCGTCCACGCCGAACGCCGCGTAGCGGAAATCCCGGAACGGCCGATGGGCGGTGAGGTCGGCGAGATGCCGCTGCCACTCAGCTTTGTGGGCGTCCGGTCCCGCGAACTCTTCGCGGGCATGGCCGACGACGCTGTCCGCGGGGATCTTGGTTCGCTCTTCGAAATGGTGGGAGAGCCAGGTGAAGCGAAGATCCGCCCCCATCTCCCAGAACCAGTCGGAACTGGCGGATGCGAAGTCGCGGAAGCGGTTTTCGCTGTCGCGCAGGGCTGCCTGGGCGCGTTCGCGATCGGTCACGTCGGTCCGGATCAGCACCCGCCCGCCGTCGGCCGTCGGATACTCGCGAACCTCGATAAAGCGGCCGTCGCCGGTCCGATAGGCGCGCACCGAGGCGTTGCCCCGATGCTCGCGGACCTGCGCCTCGACCCACGATCGTTTGTCCTCTCCGGCCGGCACGAGAACGCCGCCGCGCTCGACGAGGGTGGTGAATAGCGTGACCCACGTCACATCCGGAGCCAGCAAGTCGGCGACCGGAGCGATCGCCTTGCGGTAGTTCTCGTTGCAAAGGACGAGGCGGTCGTCGGCATCGAACAGGGCGAAACCGTCGGCGATGCTCTCGATGGCAGCATCAAGCCGCGCCTGGGCCTCGCGAGCCTGACGCTCCGCCTCGACCTGAGGTGTCAGGTTGATGCCGGTGCCGCGATAGCCGCGGAATTCGCCCTCGGGGCCGAACACCGGAACGCCGCTGGTGCTGATGCAGGCTTCGGATCCATCATCCGCATGTATCCAGTACCGGAAGTCCCGGAACGGCCGGCGCGCCTCAAGATCGTTCAGATGGCGACGCCAGTTCTCGTCAAGGGAGGCCTGCGGTTCGATGCCGGCGGCCTCCAGGCGGGTCAAGCCGACCACGCGCTTCAAAGAGAAACCGGAGGATGACGTCAGCTTGTTCGACATGAATGTGAAGCGCAGGTCGGGGCCCATCTCCCACAGCCACTCGGATGCCGATACGGCGAAGTCCCGAAAGCGACGCGTGCTCTCGCGCAAGGTTTCCCTGGCGGCGCGGCGTTCGGTGACATCCGAGCAGGTCGAGACGAAGCCACCGCTGGAGAGTGGAAAGCAGCGGATCTCAAGGACGCGGCCGCTGGCGAACCGGTCTTCGTACCGCTCCTGGTCACGCTCTGCCAAACGGGCAAGACGGTCGGCGATCAACGCTTCGATTTCGACCGGTCCCCACCCGGCCTGCTCGGCCTCGGCCCTGACAAGGTCTTCGAACAGCACGCCAGCACGAACAGCCTCTGCGGTCAGCGGATGGAGGTCAAGGTAGGCCCGGTTCCAGCGCGTCAGGCGCCGTTGCGCATCGAACACGGCGATGCCGAGGTCTAGCCCCTCGAGCGTCTCGATGAGGGTGTCGACCTCATTGGACCGCGCGTTGCTCTCAGGCAATGCGATTGGAAGCGGCACGACCAAGCGATATGTGTCATCTGGCATGCGGTCACGCGAGCGGTTTGGGCTCCGTTCAACGGACGGTACGATTTTCGCCCGCAGGATGCCTAAGCGTTCTTTTGGCACCTAAACAGGTTGTAGTGTACCGCGAATATTGGCGTCCTGGAACCCTTTCTTCGAGATGGTGTCATTTGTTGCGCGAATGCCACTCACAATGCCGCGGTGAGACGCAGAAAACCCTGGTCGAGGTCGTCGATCAGATCGTCGGCGTCCTCCAGTCCACAATGCAGGCGCAGACACGTGCCCGCATGCGACCACGGGTTCGCCGTCCGGGTCTGCGTGGGATCGAACGGAATGATCAGGCTTTCATAGCCACCCCAGCTGAAACCCATGGCGAAAAGCCGCATGCCATCGAGCATCGCCGCGAGGGCGAGGTCGGTCGCCGGCCTCAGCACCATCGAGAGCAAACCGTTGGCGCCCGTGAACTGTCGGCGCCATTCTGCATGCCCGGGAAACGAGGGCAGGGCAGGGTACAGAACGAGCGCCACTTCGTTGCGCGTTTCGAGCCACTCGGCCACGCGCATCGCCGTGGCCTGGTGGCGGTCCATGCGGGCCGGCAACGTTCGCAGGCCGCGCAGGGCAAGATAGCAATCGTCGGGACCGACCGAAACACCGAGGAACGAGGCGGCGCGCCGGGCCCGCAGAAAATGCTCCTCGGTCGTGGTGATCACGCCGAGCATCACGTCGGAATGCCCGACGATGTATTTCGTGGCCGCCTGGATCGACACATCGACGCCATGCGTGAACGGTTTGAAATAGAGGCCGGCGCTCCAGGTGTTGTCGATGACGGAGACCGCCCCCGCCTCGCGGGCGGCGGCGGTTGTTGCTGCCACGTCCTGGATTTCGAAGGTCAGTGATCCCGGCGACTCGAGAAACACGACGCGGGTTTGCGGCCGGAGCAAAGGGCGAATGTCGGCAGTCGGTGCGTAGTACGTCACATCGATGCCCAGGCCCCCGAGCATCGTATCGCAGAAGCGCCGCGTCGGATTGTACGCAGTGTCGACCATCAGCAGGTGGTCGCCACGACTGAGGAACGCGAGCAACGTCGTGGTGATCGCCGACAAACCCGATGGAACCGCGATGCTTCGGTAGCCGCCCTCGATCGCCGCAATCGCGTCTTCCAGCGCGAATGTCGTCGGTGTTCCGCGGCGACCATAGCGGGTCCCGTCATAGGGCGTCCGCTCGGCCTCGTGCAGCGCCGCGAGTGTCGGATAGACGATGGTGGAGGCATGATAGACGGGGGGATTGACGACGCCGTGATTGGCGCCGGGATCACGCCCCACGTGCGCGATCAGCGTTTCGATGCGCTCCTCGCCGCTAGCGTTCGATCGGCGTCTCGTCACGATTGCCCCACTCGGCCCAAGATCCATCGTAGACGGCGGCCCGATCATTGCCCAGAAGCCAGGCGGCAAATGCCGTTGTGCACGCGGTAACGCCGGATCCACAGGTGCCGACCATGGGGGCACGCGGATCGATCCCGGCCTCGGCGAACACGGCCGCGACGTCGTGATCGGAGCGCCAGGTTCCGTGGTGGGCGGGATCGGTGAACAGGCCGAATGGGATGTTGATGCTGCCCGGAATGTGTCCGAGATGGCGCGCGGCGCGCGGCTCGGACTCGACGCCCTTGAACCTGCCGGGACTGCGATTGTCGATCACCTGTTCCCGGCGGTCGGTAACCAGGTCGAGCATCTGCGCCAGCGACCGCACCAGCGCCGGATTTCGGGTGCGAACGGGATAGGGCGCCGAGGTCGAGGGTTTCGGCGGCCCACTGACTGTCGGACGGCCCTCCGCCAGCCACCGGGTCAGGCCGCCATCGAGGATGGCGACGGACCCGTGACCGAAGGCGCGGAACGTCCACCACACCCTGGGCGCAGCTGCCGAGCCGGGTGCGTCGTAGGCGATCACCGTGTCGTCCGGGCCAATGCCCAGCGCCGTCATCGCCGCGGCGAAGCCCTCGGGGGTTGGCAGCATGTGCGGCAGGTCGGACGTTTCGTCGCGGATGGCGTCGATGTCGAAGAACGCCGCGCCGGGGATGTGCCGGTCCCGGAATTCGGCGCGCGCATCGCGGCCGGCGCCCGGCAGGTGGAAGCTGCCGTCGACGACCCGCACCGTTGGGTCGTCGAGGTGCGCCTCCAACCAGCTTGGGGTGCGCAACGCGTGGGCGCGGCGATCGGATGGATCGGTCAGGAGAGCCATGGCGGCGTCGGCAACCCTTTCTCGCGCAAGAACTGAGGATTGAAGAGTCGGCTTTGATAGCGCGTGCCGAAATCGCAGAGAATGGTGACGATGAGGTGACCCGGCCCAAGCTCACGGGCCAGCCGCATTGCCCCGGCGACGTTGATGCCGCTTGATGCCCCCAGGCACAGCCCCTCGTGTTGTAGAAGGTCGAAGACGATCGGCAGCGCTTCCGCGTCCGTGATCTGATAGGCGTGGTCGACCGGCGCACCCTCGAGATTGGCGGTGATCCGTCCCTGGCCGATGCCTTCGGTGATCGACGTTCCCTCCGCCTTCAACTCGCCATGGGCATACCAGTTGAAGAGCGCCGCACCCATCGGGTCGGCGATGCCGATGGCAACGTTCGGGTTGCGCTGCTTCAAGGCCATGCCGACGCCGGCGAGGGTGCCGCCAGTGCCGACGGCACAAATGAAGCCATCCACCTTGCCGTCCGTCTGCTCCCAGATCTCCGGCCCGGTGCTCTCCATGTGGCCCCGGCGATTGGCGGTGTTGTCGAACTGATTGGCCCAGATGGCGCCATTGGGTTCGGTCTTCGCCAGTTCGTCGGCCAAGCGACCCGAAATCTTCACGTAGTTGTTGGGGTCCTTGTAGGGTACCGCCGGCACCTCCCGCACCTCGGCACCGCACAGCCGCAGCATGTCCTTCTTTTCCTGGCTCTGCGTCTCCGGGATGACGATGACCGTGCGATAGCCGCGGGCGTTGCCGACGAGGGTGAGTCCGATGCCGGTATTGCCGGCGGTTCCCTCGACGATGACGCCGCCGGGCTGAAGCTGCCCGCGCTCCTCCGCATCCAGAACGATGTACTTGGCCGCTCGATCCTTGACGGAGCTGCCGGGATTAAGGAACTCGGCCTTGCCGAGGATCGTACACCCGGTGGCTTCCGAAGCGGCGCGCAGCTTGATCAGCGGCGTGTTGCCGATGGCGTCGAGGAAGCCGTTGCGGACATTCATGGCGGGCGCTCGCGTCGTGCAGATGACCGCGGAGACTAGCGGCCGGCGGTGCGGCGATCAACCCGCGCCCGCGGGTTCCGCCGAGCGCCACAGGGCGCGGATGCGGGAGCGATTCACCCGAAACCAGTGGAGCGCGACCATTGCCGTCGCGTTGATGACCTCGCCCGCGTCGAGGCGCCGGAACGCCTCTTCGGATGAGACCACGAGAACTCGGATATCCTCGTGCTCCTCCGCGAGGCCATGGATGCCGCCGGCGTCTGCGGCGTCGACGCATCCGCAGAAGATGCGGATCGTTTCGCTGGCCGCGCCGGGACTGGCGAACATGATGCATGCAGGCTCCAGCGCGCCGACGGTGCAGCCGGCTTCCTCCTGGGCTTCCCGGCGCACGACGCCTTCCGGCGTTTCGCCGGCGTCGATGATGCCGGCAACGATCTCGATCAGCCAGGGCGAGAATGTCTCGGCCACCTCGGGAGCGTCGGCGGCGGCGAGGACGCCGATGCGGAACTGCTCGATCAGCACCAAGCGATCCAGATCCGGATCATAGAGGAGGGCCGCTGCGGCGTGACCGCGCTCGAAAACCTCGCGGGTGATCGGCTCGGTCCACCCGCCATCAAACCGCAGATGCCGCAGCACGTGCCGGTCAATCCGGAAATAGCCCTCGAAGACAGTCGTCTTCTCGATCGTTTCGACGTCAGACACGGGCGCGAAAGCCTCCGAGTGACCAGCAACGCAACCTTGTTTCAGACCCTGACGAGTTGCGCAACCGCCCAATCGCCCTGGCAGGCGCAAACGGCGCTTGATTTCCCGATGGCGATGGGCACTGTGGTCCGAGGCAGAACGCGAGCGAACGGCCTGCATCCAGAGCAAAGCAGCATACATGACTCGGCACCTCCCCGCCGCCACCCTTCAACGCGCCTCAAGGCGCACCTTCGTCGCCCTCTGTATGGCCCTCGCCCTCGCGGCCGGGTTCGGCGGTTGGGTCGGCCTGCCGCGGCCGGCGGCCGCCCTGCTGGAAGAGGATCGCGCACGGTCGTTCATCGAGGGTCTCGCCGCGGACGCTGTCGAGGCGCTGACAACAGGGCAGGCGACGCATGCGGAAAAGATGCAGCGGTTCCGGTCACTGTTGAGCGATAACTTTGCCGTGACCGACATCGGGGAGTGGGTGCTCGGGCGCTACTGGGCGCTGGCAACGCCGGAGGAACGTGCCGAATATCTCGAGCTGTTTGAAGAGATGATCGTAGCCACCTACGTTCGGCGCTTCGAGCGCTATGCGGGGGAGACCTTGACGGTCGGCCGCGCGTTCACCAGCAGCGGCGGTGGGGACATCCTCGTCGACTCGCAAATCGTCCACCCCGACGGCCTGGAGCCCGTCAATGTCGGCTGGCGCGTGCGCGCCTATGACGATGGACCGAAGATCGTCGATGTCATCGTCGAGGGCGTCAGCATGGGACAGACGCAGCGGTCAGAGTTCGGATCGGTGATTCGTCGCAACAACGGCGAGATCAGCGGGCTGTTGTCCGAGATGCGGCGAATGGTCGAGGACGGCCGCTAGGCCGGGCCCGGACAGGGCCGGATGCCATGATCTCCAACGCCACCGACCTCGTCGCCTCACCATCCGGAAAGGACGCCGCGTACGAGAACTTTCCTGTCGGCTCATGGCTGCTGCCGGGACACCTGCGCCCGCACGTCGCGGCGTTCTATGCCTTTGCTCGGACGATCGATGACATTGCCGACTCTCCCAACCTTGAACCACCGGAGAAGGTGCGCCGGCTCGATGGCTTCGATCGCGCAATCGTTGATCCAGCCGCTGCCGAGCCGGGATACGAGTCGGCCGTGGCGATGCGTCGCTGCCTCGATGAAACCGGGATCACGGCGCGGCACTGCCACGATTTGATCGACGCGTTCAAACAGGACGCGGTCAAGCTCCGCTATCGGGACTGGGCAGAACTGATCGACTACTGCGACCGTTCGGCGGCTCCTGTCGGCCGTTTTCTGCTCGATCTTCACGGCGGATCGCGGAGCGGCTACGCTGCCGCCGACGCCCTGTGCAATGCCTTGCAGATCATCAATCATCTGCAGGACTGTCAGGACGATTACCGCGCGCTCGACCGCGTCTACCTGCCGACGGATTGGATGGAAACAGAGGGCACGGGTGTCACCGAACTGGATCGGCCGCGCGCGACGGACGGGCTCCGTCGCGTGCTCGACCGATGTCTCGACGGGGTCGACGCCCTGTTGCAGGACGCCGCCGCCCTGCCGGGAGATCTGAACGATCGCCGTTTGGCCATGGAGGCGGGCGCCATCCTGGAAATCGCCCGAACGCTTAGCGGCCGGTTGCGGCGCGGCGACCCCCTGGCTCGGCGGATCGCTCTCAGCAAACTCGACTACGCCCTCTGCGTCACCCGAGGCGCGCTCTTCGGAGCTTTCTGAGCCGATGAGCGGTCTCGCCGCCATTGCCGCAGCATCGTGTCTCGCATGGCTGTGGCTGGCGTTGTTCCGCGGGAGCTTTTGGCGGTGCGACAGGCGGCTGCCGCTCGATGCGCCGGTGCCAACGACATGGCCCGAGGTGGTCGCGGTGATCCCGGCGCGGGACGAAGCGGCGACGATCGGTCGCGCCGTCGCCTCGCTCAGGGCCCAAGACTACCCAGGACGGCTCTCGGTCATCGTCGTCGACGACGAAAGTCGCGACGCAACCGCCGCAGCGGCTCGCGCGGCCGATGCCGATGTCGAGGTGGTGCGGGGTACGGCACTGCCGGTCGGTTGGGTCGGAAAGGTCTGGGCCCAGTCGCAGGGGCTCGCCCACGCGGACCGGACCCATCCGGCGGCACGGTGGGTGCTGCTGACCGATGCCGACATCGAACACGATCCCCGCGGCGTCCGCCGGCTGGTGGCCATGGGTGAGGCGGCCGGGCTCGATCTCGTCTCCCTGATGGTGCGACTGCGTTGCCAGAGCGCCTGGGAGCGGCTGCTGATTCCCGCCTTCGTATTCTTTTTCCAGAAGCTCTACCCGTTCCGTTGGGTGGCCGATCCGCGGCGCCGCACGGCCGCCGCCGCCGGTGGTTGCATGCTCGTCCGCCGGTCGGCGCTCACCCACGCGGGTGGCCTCGCGGTCATCCGTGACCGCCTCATCGACGACTGTGCGTTGGCCGCCGCGCTCAAGGCTCACGGGCGGATCTGGCTTGGCTTGGCGACGCGCACCTACAGCCTGCGCCCCTATCCGGACCTAGACGACATCTGGCGCATGGTGGTGCGAACGGCTTATACCCAGCTTCGTCATTCGCCCGGTCTGCTCGTGGGAACACTCGTCGGTATGTTCGTCCTTTACGCCCTGCCGCCGTTGGCCGTCGTCGTCGGTGCTGCCGCCGGCGACTGGCCGGCCATGGCTTCTGGGGCGGCGGGATGGATCCTGATGGCGGTGCTGGCTGTGCCGACGGCCCGACTGTACGACCAGCCTGCCGTCTGGGGGCTCGTGCTCCCGGCGGCAGGGGTCCTGTATGCGGCGATGACTCTCGATTCGGCGCGGCGGCACCTCGCGGGCGCTGGCGGCGGCTGGAAGGGACGTCACTACACGCGACCGGGCGAGGCGAGCGAATGAGCGTCGCCGCGTCCCGCACTGCCGTTGTCGAGGCGACCGCTGCCGCCGCATCGGCGGACGATCAGGCCTACGTCGATGACCTGGTCGGCCGATCGGGAACATCATTCTACTGGGCGATGCGTTTGCAACCCGAGGCGAAGCGTCGGGCCATGTTCGCCATCTATGCCTTCTGCCGCGAGGTCGACGATATCGCCGACGACGTTGGCGAAGCGGGCGAGAAGCTGGCGCGGCTCGCCGAGTGGCAACATGAACTCGACGAGCTTTATGCCGGGCGTCCGCGACGTCAGTTGGCCCGCGCGCTGGTCGAGCCGATCGCCCGATTCGATCTCCGCAAGGCCGATTTCGAGGCGATCCTGCGCGGCATGGAGATGGATGCGGTCGAACCGCTGCGCATCCCGGACCGACCGACCCTCGATGAGTATTGCGATCGGGTTGCGTGCGCCGTCGGCCGGTTGTCGGTGCGGGTTTTCGGCGCGCCAGACGGTCTTGGCGAACGTCTCGCCGATGCCCTCGGCAATGCGCTGCAGCGGACCAACATCCTGCGGGATCTCGACGAGGACGCCCGTCGCGATCGGCTCTATCTCCCGGCGGACGCGCTGGCGAGCGCAGGGATCGCCGACCTGAGTGATGCCGCCGCCGTGCTGCGCCATCCGCGCCTCCCCGACGTCTGTGCGTGGTTGGCCCGCGACGCGCGGCAGCGCTTCATCGACGCCGGCGATCTGCTCGCCGCCGGCGATCGACGCGCCCTCAGGCCCGCCGCGGTGATGATGCAGGTCTACCGGCGGGTCCTGGCACGTCTCATGGCGCGCGGTTGGCGGCACCTCGATGCGCCCGTGTCGTTGTCGCGTCAGGAAAAGCTTTGGATCGCCGTTCGGTACGGATTGTTCTGACCTGTGTCCGAAGGCCGAGTGCACGTCATCGGTGCCGGCGTCGCCGGCCTGTCAGTCGCGGTTCGGGCGTCGGCGTCCGGCCGTCCGGTCACGGTCTGGGAAGCCGCGGGGCACGCCGGGGGACGCTGCCGGTCGTTCGATGATTCGGTCCTCGGCCGGCGAATCGACAACGGCAACCATCTCGTTCTCAGCGGCAATCAGGACGTCGCCGCCTACCTGGACTTGATTGGTGCCCGGGACGCGTTGATCGGCCCCGCCGTCGCCGAATTCCCCTTCGTCGATCTCAAGAGCGGCGAGCGCTGGGCGGTCCGGCCGGGGCCGGGACGCGTGCCTTGGTGGGTCTTGTCGGCGAAACGCCGGATCCCGGGCACGCGCGCCATCGACTATCTGCCGGCCCTGCGCCTCGCATTCGCTGGCGGCAACGACACCGTCGCCACGTGTCTCGGCCGTGACGGACTCCTGGTCGAGCGCTTCTGGGAACCGTTGACCGTCGCGGTGCTCAATGCCGGACTGAAGGAGGGCGCGGCGCCGCTGCTGTGGACGGTCATGCGCGAGACGTTCGGCCGGGGTGAGGCGGCGTGCCGGCCGCTGCTCGCCCGGCACGGCCTGGGGGATGCGTTCGTCGAGCCGGCGCTGCGCTGTCTCGAACACGCTGGCGCCGAGGTGATGCTGGGCCGCCGCATCCGGGAGCTGGTTCTGGACGGCGACCGGCTGGTGGCCTTGGTCGTCGCCGGCGGCGAGCGGCTACCTGTTCACCCGGGCGACGTGGCCGTTCTTGCGGTGCCGCCCGCGGCTGCGGATGTCCTGGTTCCCGGGCTGACGGTTCCGATCGGCAGTCGCGCCATCGTCAACGGGCATTTCCTTCTTGCGGAACCGCGGGCGGAACCGTCGATGATCGGGCTTGTCGGCGGGCTCTGCCAATGGGTTTTCGTTCGCGGGGACGTGGCGTCGACGACCGTCAGCGCCGCCGACGGGCTGATTGACACGGATGCGGCAGACATCGCCGGGCGGATGTGGTCCGAGGTCTGCCAAGCCCTGGGATGTCCGCGCGGACCGTTGCCGCAATGCCGCATCGTTAAGGAAAAGCGCGCGACGTTCGCGCAGGTTCCGGCCAACCTGTCGCGTCGGCCACCGCCGAAAACCCGCTGGTCCAATCTTTTTCTTGCAGGCGATTGGACGGATACCGGGCTTCCGGCAACGATCGAGGGAAGCCTGCGATCGGGGCGCATCGCTTTTGAGATAATTGTTGCGGCGTCTTGACAAAGCGGTTGCGCATCAAGCACTAAGCGGACACGAGACTCGTTCGTGCCCGTTGTTTCCGTGAGGGAACAGCGGCGTGCCAAGTGGTTTCAAGGTGAGACAATGGGACATGCGCAGCCCGCTTTGGCCACGGTCGACGCGGGATATGACGATATCGACAGCGTGATCGCCGAAGCGTCGGAGTGGTTGGTTCGGCGGCAGGCCGAAGACGGGCACTGGGTCTTCGAGTTGGAAGCCGACGCCACGATTCCGTCGGAATATATCCTGCTCAATCACTTCCTGGGCGAGGTCGACGACATCATCGAGCAGCGAATCGCCGCCTATCTGCGGCGCACGCAGGGCGCCGATGGCGGCTGGCCGCTGTATCACGATGGCGAATGCGACATCAGCGCGACGGTGAAAGCCTACTACGCCCTGAAGCTGGTCGGTGACGATCCGGATGCGCGGCACATGCGCCGGGCACGCGAGGCCGTCCTGGCGCGGGGCGGTGCTGCGCGTAGCAATGTCTTCACGCGGTTCACGCTGGCGTTGTTCGGGCAGGTTCCCTGGCGGGCAACGCCGTTCATGCGGGTCGAAGCGGTCTTGCTGCCCCGCTGGGCGCCATTCCACGTGCACAAGGTCTCTTACTGGTCGCGAACCGTGATGCTGCCGCTGCTTGTTCTGGCCGTGCAGAAGGCACGTGCGCGCAACCCGCGAGGCGTCGGCATCCAGGAATTGTTCACGGAACCGCCCGAGGCGCAGCGTACCTATCTGGCCAATCCAACTGGACATTGGCTCGGCAACGTCTTTCTTGCCGTCGACCGCATCGGCCGCCGGTTGGAGTGGCTGCTGCCCAAGGCGTTGGAGCGCCATGCGACGAACAAGGCCATGGCGTTTGTTCGAGAGCGGCTGAACGGAGAGGATGGTCTCGGCGGAATCTTCCCGGCGATGGCGAATGCCCTGATGGCGTTTCGAACGCTCGGCTATCCGGCGGAGCATCCGGACGTGGTCACGGCGCGCCGGGCCATCGACCGGTTGCTGGTCGTGCGGCCCGACGAGGCCTATTGCCAGCCCTGCCTGTCCCCGGTGTGGGATACATGTCTCGCCCTGCACGGCCTGCTCGAGGCAGGCCACGGCAGCGATGAGGCGGTTGTGCAGAAGGCGTGTACCTGGCTGCGCGACGGGCAGGTGCTTGACGTCGTCGGCGACTATGCGGCCCATGTTCCCAGCGTCAGGCCCGGAGGCTGGCCATTCCAGTACCGGAACGACCATTATCCGGACGTCGACGACACAGCCGTGGTGGTGATGGGTTTGCACCGCGCGGACGGCGGTCGAAGCAGCGAAGCCGTGGAACGCGGCATCGAGTGGGTGCTCGGGATGCAGAGCCGAAACGGCGGCTGGGGAGCGTTCGACGCCAACAACGAGTACTACGTCCTGAACCATATTCCTTTCGCCGATCACGGCGCACTGCTCGACCCGCCGAGTTCAGACGTCACGGCGCGCTGCCTCGGCATGCTCGCCCAGGCGGGCCTCGACCGCGACCACCCGGCGGTCGCCGCCGGCATCCGCTTCCTCAAAGCGGAACAGGAAGCGGACGGGTCCTGGTTCGGGCGGTGGGGGACCAATTATATCTACGGCACGTGGTCGGTGCTGTCGGCGCTCAACGCGGTCGGCGAGGACCCGGAGCAGCCGTACATTCGCCGGGCCGTCGCCTGGCTGAAGGCGCGTCAGTTGGCGGACGGAAGCTGGGGCGAGGATTGCGCCAGCTACTGGCCGCATCGCCGCGACGAGGTCAAGGCAGGGACGCCGACGCAGACGGCATGGGCCGTGCTCGCCCTCATGGCCGTCGGCGAGGTCGACAGTGCCGCGGTGCGGCGCGGCGTTGACCATCTGGTCACAGCGCCGCGCGAGGGCGGCCACTGGCGCGAAGAATACTATAACGCGGTCGGGTTCCCGCGGGTGTTCTATCTCCGCTATCATGGATACAGCGCGTATTTCCCGCTCT
>CAZBWP010000015.1:16193-18599 GCA_964495295.1 uncultured Rhodospirillaceae bacterium
TTCCCGCGGGTGTTCTATCTCCGCTATCATGGATACAGCGCGTATTTCCCGCTCTGGGCGCTGGCGCGCTATCGTAATCTCCGACAGGCGAACGCGCGTCGACCCGGTTTCGGGATCTGAGTGCGTCTCGGTGTTGTCACCGGTTTGGCACGCGAGGCCGACTGCCTGACGTCGGAGGTTGCAACAGACGTCCTTGAGGTGGCCTGCGCCGGTGCCGATCCACGGCGCGCGGCGTGGCTCGCCGAGGGCCTGATCCGCGACGGCTGTCGGGCGCTGGTCAGCTTCGGTGTCGCCGGCGGTTTGGATTTCCGGTTGAAGCCGGGGGATCTGCTTCTCGCTGACGTGGTGGTCACCGCTGACGGCCAAAAAGTGAGAACGGACGAAAAGTGGCGCCGACGGCTAGCGGAGCGGTGCGGCGCGTTGTCGGTGCAGGTGGCGCCGCTGCTGGGCTCCGACGTTCCGGTCTTGCGGCCCTCCGACAAGGCTTACCTTTGCCGGCGGACCGGCGCGTGGTGTGTCGACATGGAGAGCCACATGGTTGCCCGCGTCGCGGATGACGCGGGCGTCCCCTTCGTCGCGGTCCGGGCGGTCGCCGATACCGCCCGACGCACCATGCCGGGCTGGTTGGCGCAGGCGGTCGACGAGACTGGTCGACCAAGGACCGTGGTCGCGGCAAGGGAGGTGCTCAGACGGCCCTGGCAGCTTCCCGGATTGATCCGCCTCGGACGGGATTTCGATGCGGCGATCGCGACGCTACGCCGCGTCGCTGTCCACACGCGGCCCGCGTTCCTGGTCCTTGCCGAGTGAGCGGACGAGACCCTCGAAGACGAACTCGGCCGGCCGCTGGTTCTCCAGCGGGATCTCCGGCGACATCGGTCCATCGGTGCGCGGCCCGCGCAACGCGACGACCAGGGCCTTGAGCGGGTTGGCGACGGTGTCGGCGACGGCGGTCGGCTCATAGCCACAGTGGACCATGCAGTCGGCACATTTCTCATAATTGCCGGTGCCGTAGCGGTCCCAGTCGGTGTCTTCCATAAGCTCTCGAAAGCTGCTGACATAGCCCTCGCCAAGCAAATAGCAGGGCCGCTGCCAGCCGAAGATGTTGCGTGTCGGGTTGCCCCACGGGGTGCATCGATACGCCTGATTGCCGGCGAGAAAGTCCAAGAACAGGCTCGACTGGCTGAAGCGCCAGCGCTTCTTCCCCTGCCGTTTGAAGACCTCGCGAAAGAGCTGCTTGGTGGTGCGGCGGTTCAGGAAGTGGCTCTGGTCCGGGGCGCGTTCGTAGGCGTAGCCTGGCGAGACCGTGATCCCCTCGACATCCAGGTCGCGGCTGCAGAAATCGAAGAACGCGGCGACCCGGTCGGGCGCCATATCCGAGAATACGGTGCAGTTGACGTTGACCCGGAAGCCCCGACGCCGGGCTTCCTTGATGGCCGCGACCGCGCGCCGAAAGGTCCCCGGCTGACTGACGGCGCGATCGTGCTCTTCCTCCAACCCGTCCAGATGAACGGAGAACGTCAGGTACGGGCTCGGGCGGAATCGATCCAGCTTCTTCTCGAGCAGCAGGGCGTTGGTGCACAGATAAACGAAGCGCTTGCGCGCGACGATCCCCTCGACGATCTCGCCAATCTCGCGGTGGAGCAGCGGCTCACCGCCGGGGATCGACACGATCGGTGCGGCGCACTCGTCGACGGCAGCAAGACAGTCCGCGAGGCTCAGGCGCTTGTTCAGGATCGAGTCTTCATAGTCGATCTTGCCGCACCCAGCACAGGCGAGGTTACAACGAAAGAGCGGCTCAAGCATCAGGACGAGCGGATACCGTTCGATGCCGCGGAGCTTCTTGCTGAGGATGTACGCACCGACGCGCACCTGCTGTAGAATTGGGATACCCATCTTGGTCTTGCCTTTCTGTCACGCGTGCGCCGACTCGGCGTCGGTGAGTTCCCGCGGCAGCTTGAACTGCATGTGTTCGTCGGTGCCATCGATCTCCTCGACGTGCACCGGTCCGAAAACCGAGAGCGCTTCAATGACCTCCTGCACCAATTCCTCGGGCGCCGAAGCTCCGGCGGTCAAGCCAACCACCGAGACACCTTGCAGCCACGCCCGGTCGATCGCCGACGCGTCGGCGATGAGGTAGCTCGGGATGCCCATCTGGGTGCCAATCTCGCGAAGGCGATTGGAGTTTGAGCTGTTGTGAGCACCGACGACGAGCAGCAGCTGGACCTGTTCCGCCACCAGCCGAACCGCTGTCTGCCGGTTCTGGGTGGCATAGCAGATGTCCTTCACGTCCGGGCCGACGATCGAAGGAAAGCGCCGCGTCAGGGCCTCGATGACCTCACGGGTGTCGTCGACGCTGAGCGTGGTTTGAGTCACGTAGGAGAGCGCTTCCGGATCGGCGACCGAGAG
>CAZBWP010000015.1:18699-22432 GCA_964495295.1 uncultured Rhodospirillaceae bacterium
TTTTCACGCAAGGTATCGACCACATGCTTGTTGTGGACGATCTCATGGCGGACGTAGACGGGCGGGCCGAAGCGCTCGAGCGCACGCTCGACGATCTCAATCGCACGCTCCACACCCGCGCAGAAGCCGCGTGGTTTGGCCAAAACAACTCGAAGCGCGGGCACACTCGTCATCGGCTCATCCATCGTTGGAGGGAAACCCATCACGGATCATCTGACCATAAGGATCTTTGCGGTGCCGTAAAGAGCGGATTTAACCGCTTGATTTTTGTGGATTTGCTGCAAGTGCGAGAGCGAACGAAGGTCAGCGCGGTGTCTGATCTGGCTTCTGGCTCTGGCCGCCGACGCCCGCGAGGGTCATCACCGCCGGCAGCACGAGCAGCGTGCAGATCATGGTGAAGATCAGCGCGATGGTCAACAGCATGCCCATGCTCGCCGTGCCGGGGTGCTCGGACAGGTTGAGACTGACAAACGATGCGATGGTGGTCAACGCACTGAACAGGACCGCGCGGGGCGTACTCGTACTGAGCACGGTTTCCGAGTCCGAATGCGCCCGCTGACGAAGAACGATGTGCAGGCTTCCGGCGACGCCCAGGCCGAACAGCAGCGGCAGGACGATCACGTTGGCGAAATTGAACGGGGCCTTGAGCAGCACCGACGTTGCGATCGTGAAAACCGCGGCAAGGATCAGCGGCGAGAAAATGACCAGGGTTGCCCGAACGCTTCGTAACAGGACCAACAGCATCGCCGAAATCACCACGATGGCGATGGCCGCGGCCGTGAGAAACGCTCGTACGACCGTCCTGCCGCCTTCATAGATCTCCACCGGCGCGCCGACGGCATCGGGAATCTCCGTGCGAACGTCATTCAGGAATGCGAGCAAGGCCTCCCGGTCACGATGGATCTGTGCGGCCGGATAGACTTCCAGGCGCGCCCGGCCGTCGGGGGTCATCCAGCGGTCAAGGATTGCGTCGGGCAGGTTCGACCGATCGACGACACCCGGGTGAAGCGAGTCGCGTAAGTCCTCGAGACGCCGCGACAGCCCCGACAAGAGACGGGCCTCCAGGCTCTTCCAGACGCTCGGGTCGATCTTCGCCTTAGCGTCCAACGCGGTCAGGGCGTCCGACAACCGAACCGCCGCAGCGCGTGCCGCCTCGTCTTCGCTCGTCGTCAGCCGCTGCATTGCGTCATGCAGACGGGCCCTTGCAGCCTGCGTTTCGGCCGCGGTCGGATGCGGCAGACGGGGCGCCGTCAGTGCCGGTTCCAACACCAACGCCAAAGTCTCAACGATCTCGCGCTTCTCGTCCTGTTCGGTGGGCACGAAATCCGACAGGGTGAGGGTTTCCGCAATGGTTGCATGATCATCGAGGCGCTCGGCAAGGTCTTCGGCGGCCTCCAGGTCCTCGGCGAGATACATGGCGGCGTAGCCCTGTCGCGGATCCTCGGCCATCAGGTCGAGCAGGGTCGATACCGACGGGCTCTCCGGGTCCTTCAGGTTCAGCGGATCAAAATCGAAAAAGGCTCTCGGCACCAGTACCGCGGCTCCGAGGCCAAGCAGGACGGCGACGACCGCCACGAGCTTGGCATGGGCGGCAACAACAGCCCCGACGCGTCCCTGCCAGTCGCTCTCCCAGCGCAGGCGATAGCCGAATCGCGGGCGCACCAGCATGATCAAGGCGGGCAGCAGCGTCAGATTGAGGAGGAGCGCGATGATCATTCCAGCCGCGGCAATAATACCCAACTCTGCGAGTCCGGTATAATCCGTCGGCACGAACGAAATGAACCCGATGGCGGCGGCGACCGCTCCCAGGGTTAGCGCCCCCCCAAGCCCCGTGACCGTCGACTGGAGGCAGACGACCGGGTCGTGCAGGTGTTCAAATTCCTCGCGAAACCGTAACGCGTAATGGATGCTGAAATCGACACTGAGGCCGATGAAGAGCACCGCGAAGGCGACCGAAATCAGATTCAGGGCGCCGACGGTCGCGACCGCGAAGGCGGTGGTGAGGACGAGCCCGACGAGCAACGTGACCAATGCGGCGCCGGCGGTTCGCGGCGAACGAAGGCCGGCGAGGAGCAGCACGACGACCAGGGTCAGTGATAACGCCCCTGCCGTGCTCATGCCGACGGTAACGCTTTGAAGTTCATCATCCCGGAGCGCCATGGTGCCGGTGAGACGGACGCGGACGTCTCGCGATCCGTCGAATCCGAGATCTGCCGCAATGGACTGAATGGTCTCGATCGCCTCTCTGGAGGGTCGCAATTGGGCGAAGTCGAGCGCCGGTTGGACGATGATCAGCCGGCGCTCCACGCCGTCGGCGCCGGCACCTGTCATCAAGCGGATCCAGGACAGGCGTGCGAACCTATGCTCGATCTCCGCCTCGGCGACGTCGGCGACGGCGTCCAGCACGCTGGCGATCGTCAGGGAGTCGCTGGTCGCGCCGTCCGCATGGTCGGCCGCGAGACTCAGCATGTCGAAGAAGCCTCGCATGCTGCGGTCTCGCCACAGCGCCCCAAGAAACGGCTGCGCGTCGGCCAAGCGGTCACTCAACGAATAGAGTTCGTCGGTGGTGGCGAACAGCAGCCCATTCCGCCGAAAGAACGGATCCCCCCGAGGATAGAGCACGGTTGCGAAGAGGTCTGGTCGGTTCCGCAGAACCTCGGCCAACAGGTCGGCAGAGTCGGCGACAAGATCCGGATTTTCGCCCTCAACAACGACGATGAGCTGACGGTGATCTTTGGGAAACGACTCCTTGAAGTCGCGATCCAGTTGGCGGTACCGTAAAGTCTCCGACAACATGCCGCTGGTGTCGGTATCGATTTTGAGGTTGCTGGCCGAGTACCACGCAGCGCTCGCGCTGGCCAGCAGCGCGAGCGCGACGATGGTCCGTGGCGCCCTGCACGCCATCCGAGTCAGGCACGAGAGGGCCCGCTGAAAGGCACTGTAGAAGATATTTCTCAACGGAGGAACGAGCCTCGGCAGGTTCCGGGCGCGGACGCGATGTCAGGGCAATGGGATCGCCTGACGCCGAAGCCTGCGGCGCTACGTTACTTCGGTTCGATGACCTGACGGCCCCGGTACTGTCCGGTGGACAGGTCGATGTGATGCGGTCGCCGCAGTTCTCCGGAGGACTTGTCCTCGATGTACGTGGACGTCTCGGCTTTGTATTGCGAACGACGATGTCCGCGCTTGGCGCGCGTAACCTTCCTCTTCGGCACAGCCATGGTCAAAATCCCTCAAATGCAACGCGCAGCGGATAGCGACGCTCTACCTGTAAACTGGGCGATTGGTCCCGGGACGCGCAGCTTCTGTGCACAACCGAATCACGAACCGATCGGCGACCGGTTGCCCGTCCTTGACGGGTATGACATATCACCTCCGCGGAACTTGACAAGCTTTGAGGCGGCAATGACGGAAAAAAGCGGTGATGTTGGAGACTTTCGGGCGATGTTCGCATCCCGGAACAGCGTCGAGCAGGTCGAGGAGGGGCGCGAGTTGGCGCCAAAGTTCGACGCCGACGGCTTGATCCCGGTGGTCACCACGGACGCGGCGTCGGGCGAGGTGCTGATGCACGCCTACATGAACGCCGAGGCCCTGGCGCGGACGATCCAGGATGGTGAAGCCTGGTATTGGAGTCGGAGCCGCAACGTTCTTTGGCACAAGGGCGCCACCAGCGGTCTGGTGCAGAAGGTCGAGGACATCCGGATTGACGACGATCAGGATGCCGTATGGCTGC
>CAZBWP010000016.1:0-22305 GCA_964495295.1 uncultured Rhodospirillaceae bacterium
GGCCGAACGAGACCGATCCCGTCGAGAAGGTCGCCTATGTCACGAAGATCGGCGAGCAGATCTGCGCCGTCGGCTTTTACAAGTAGCCCCCATCGCAGCTCCGTATACCGGCTGAAACACCGCTAAATCTTGTTTGGGGGGGAAGGCCCCGTCCGTGTGGCGGGGCCTGATCCATCCGTCAGGCGTCCACCGTCAGAACCACACCCGTCGCGTCGGCTGTCAGCGTGTAGCCGGCGGCGGCGAGGCCTTCCAGGGCGACGTCGACCCGCCCGGAGGCGTTCTCCGCGCCGATCACCAGGTCGTCGCCGGCTACCGTCGGGGCAAGAACGTCGGCGATATCGAAGCCCTCGAAGCGCAGCGCGTCGTTGCCCTGAAAATCGGCGATACGATCGAAGCCGTCACCGGCGGCGACAATGAACAGATCCGCACCCCAGCCGCCGATCAGCAGGTCGTTGCCGGCGCCGCCGATGAGAACGTCGTTGCCGCCACCGCCGGCCAGCACGTCGTCGCCCGCGGTGCCGATGATGGTGTCGTTGCCGTCGCCGCCGTCGATCAACTCGATGTTGACGATCTCGGGCGCGCCGGGCGCGGAGAAGTCGAGAAGATCGTCGCCGCTGGTTCCCATGATCAGGTCGACGCCGCCGCCGCCGTCGACGCGCTCGATGCCGATCCAGTTGGCGAGGCCGCTGGCGACGAAGAAGACGTCGCGGATCTCGGTGCCCGAGACGATGTCGAAGCCGTCGCCGCCGTCGATGGTGTCGAGGCCCTGGCCGTAACCCTTGTTGACGAAGACGTCGTCGCCGTCGCCGCCGATGAGCAGATCATTGCCGGCACCGCCGGCCAGCACGTCGTCGCCCGCGGTGCCGATGATGGTGTCGTTGCCGTCGCCGCCGTCGATCAACTCGATGTTGACGATCTCGGGCGCGCCGGGCGCGGAGAAGTCGAGAAGATCGTCGCCGCTGGTTCCCATGATCAGGTCGACGCCGCCGCCGCCGTCGACGCGCTCGATGCCGATCCAGTTGGCGAGGCCGCTGGCGACGAAGAAGACGTCGCGGATCTCGGTGCCCGAGACGATGTCGAAGCCGTCGCCGCCGTCGATGGTGTCGAGGCCCTGGCCGTAACCCTTGTTGACGAAGACGTCGTCGCCGTCGCCGCCGATGAGCAGATCATTGCCGGCACCGCCGGCCAGCACGTCGTCGCCCGCGGTGCCGATGATGGTGTCGTTGCCGTCGCCGCCGTCGATCAACTCGATGTTGACGATCTCGGGCGCGCCGGGCGCGGAGAAGTCGAGAAGATCGTCGCCGCTGGTCCCGAGGATCAGGTCGACGCCCGGGCCGCCGTCGACGCGCTCGATGCCGATCCAGTTGGCGAGGCCGCTGGCGACGAGGATGATATCGCGGGTCGCGGTGCCCGAGATGATGTCGAAGCCGTCGCCGCCGTCGATGACGTCCAGGCCCTGGCCGTAACCCTTGTTGACGAAGACGTCGTCGCCGTCGCCGCCGAACAGCGTATCGTTGCCCTCCTCGCCGTGGATCGTGTCGTTGCCGTCGCCGCCCCAGACGACGTCGTCGCCGGCCCTGGCGAAGACGAGATCGTTGCCCGCGCCGCCGAACAGCGAGTCGGGGCCCGGGGTGCCGATCAGGAGGAGGCCGCCGGTGCTGCCGTTGCCTGGATCGGTCGGCGGGTGCGGACCCGGTGGTGGATCGGCGCCGCCGTCGCCATCGTTGCCGCCGCCGCCATCGCTGCCGCCGCCATCGCGACCTCCCGTGGTCGGCCCGCCGCCCGAACCTCCCCCGGGGACGCCACCGGGCAGGCCTGTGTTTGACCCGCTGCCCGGGCCGGTCGGCGCGGTTGGCCCAAGGTTCTGCCCAGGGTCCTGAGTCGGGTCGTTGCCAACCACCACGAGAGGCCCGTCGTCGACGAACGGCCCGTCGCTGGCCATGGCGTCGCCGCTCGCCACCGTCACTCCGGTGAGGTCGACCATCTCGCCCAGACTGTCGTCGTCCATCGCCTCGGCGGCGGCCGCGAGGCCGAGGCCGGAGAGCAGCAGCGCGTCGTCGCCGCATGTGGACGCCAGATGGTTGAGCCGGTCGAGCAGGTCATCCAGCCAACCGGCCGGATCGGGCGAACCACTGCTCCCCGATGCCGCGCCATCGGCGGCGAACAACTCCTCCAGCAGCGCGAGGTCGTGGCAGATCCAGGGCAGCGCCCAGCCAAGCTCGGCGGCCCCATCGGACAGGACGCGCACGGTGACGGAGCCGTCGGCCGCCGTCAGCACGGCGATCGCCACACCGGCGCCGTCGACAACCACGACGGACTGCGGCGTTTCCACCACCATTGCCGACGGTGCCAGGTGGCTGATGGCGCCGCCCTCGACGAGCGCCGTCCCGGCGGAGAGGTTCAGGCGGATGGCCCCGTCCGGGAGTCGGGGATCGAAGGAAAATCCGTCGATGGCGAAGCGGCTGGCCGGCCCCAGGGCGACCAGGCTGTCATCGATGAGGCGCAGGGCGATCACGCCGTCGGCGCCCGTTTCCAGTGCGTCGCCGACGAACAGCGCGTCGCCGGGGGATGCGGTCTCGCGCGTGCCATCGGCGCGAACGATGGTGGCGGTGCCGCCCATGTGGGCGACCGTCCCGACCGGTGCGGCGGGGGAGCCATGCGGCTCACTCGGGGCGCTGCCGTCGGCTGGTGAGGCCAGGGCGCTCGGCGGACCGGCGTCAAGGGGCGTCATGGCGGATCGCTCCATGGGCCCATCCCGGGCCGGCGCCGTCAGCGGCGCGGACCGGGCCGGGGACCGTTCATCCCAGACAAGCAGATCCTTCTTATCAAAGTATTACCCAAATGGGTATATTCATTGTACACAGATACCGCATTGAGGTCCCATGGTGGGGCCGCCCCACCACGTTCGCCTGGAGGGAGAAAATCGTGGCCGACGATCTCAGGCTGGCGCAACTGCTGAGTTCGCGCCTTTGTCACGATCTGGCCGGGCCGGCGGGCGCGGTCGCCAACGGTCTCGAACTGCTTGGCGAAGCGGTCGATGACCAAGCCATCCGGGCGCTGCTGGCCGCGAGCAGCCTGCGGCTCGGCCGCTGCCTCGCGCTCCAACGCGCCGCCTTCGGGCTCTCGGGTGGTCGTTTGGAGATGCCGGCGGCGGAGGCGCGGGCGCTCGCCCTCGATTATGTCGCGGGCAGCAAGCTCACCCTCGACTGGCCCGCCGTTGCGGCCGGCGACGTCGTTACCGCCCAGTTCGGACGGTTGCTGTTGTGTGTGGTGCTGCTCGCCGTCGGCGCCTTGCCGCGTGGCGGTCACATCCGGCTTGAGCATGCCGGGGCCCTGGGACCCGGCGGCATCCTCTGCGAGGCCGCGGGACGGGATGCGGCGCTGCCCGAGACGGTGCGGGTCGCCCTCGATCCAACCGTCCCCGTCGGGGCGGTGTCCGCGCCGGCCGCCTACGCCTGCTACGCGGGCCGGCTCGCCAAGGCGCTTGACCTCGGCCTGTCCGTCGAGCTGCCGGCAGCCGATCGCGTGCGCATCCTGGTGCGCGCGCCGTCCGCCGCCTGAGACGGCGGCGGCTGGAATGGCTAGTCGAGCGGTTGGCGGGCCGGGTCGGAAACCGCCGGGCGCAACTCATCGGTGTCGTCGATGTCGTCCGGATTGGAGAACTCGTCGAGGGACAGCAGCCATTCGTCGAGGTTTTCCAGTTCGACATGCGCGGGGCCGGAATACGCGGAGCGTGCTTTCATCGGGGCTTCCTCCGGGAACGGGTCACAACGTGCACCCCGAGCATGGGGCAATGATCGTTACGGAGCAGTAAAGCTTGCGACAGTTCTTGCACGGGCGCCGTCATGGTCGAGGCGCGCGCGGGATCGGCGGCATCATGACGCTGCCACCGATCCGCCACACCCGTCGCCTAGTCGGGCACGTCAGGCCGCCGCGCGGGATGCGGCGGTCGCGGTCTCCTTCACCGGATCCCGCAGCACGTAGCCGCGCCCCCAGACCGTCTCGATGTAGCTTTCGCCACCGGTCGCGGCCACCAGCTTCTTGCGCAGCTTGCAGATGAAGACGTCGACGATCTTCAGCTCAGGCTCATCCATGCCGCCATAGAGATGATTGAGGAACATCTCTTTGGTCAGCGTCGTGCCCTTGCGCAGGCTCAGCAGCTCGATCATGCCGTACTCCTTGCCGGTCAGATGGACCGGGCCGCCATCGATCTCGACCGAGCGGGCGGCGACGTCGACCACCATCCGCCCGGTGCGGATCAGCGACTGGGCGTGCCCCTTGGAGCGGCGGACGATGGCGTGGATCCGCGCCACCAGCTCTTCGCGGATGAAGGGCTTGGTCAGGTAGTCGTCGGCACCGTTGCGCAGTCCCTTGATCTTGTTCTCGCAGGCATCGATGCCCGACAGGATCAGCACCGGCGTGTGCAGACGCGAGCGGCGGATCCGTCGCAGGACCTCGTAGCCCTCGATGTCCGGCAGCATCAGGTCCAGCAGGATGATGTCGTAGTCGTAGATCTTGGCGAGTTCGTAGCCGTCTTCGCCCAGGTCGGTCGCGTCAACCACCATGCCTTCTTTGCTGAGCATGAGTTCGATGGCCTGCGCCGTGGTCGGATCATCTTCGATCAGCAGGACACGCATCGCACAACCTCTGTTTGTCTATAAAGCTTTCTTAACCCAAGACGGGTTGTAAACATCCCCCGTATGGAGTGCAAGCAAAAAGTGTCGATGCCTTACGTTTTCGCGTTTCACGTGTATCAAAGCCTCAGAATCAGGATCGATTCTGTCGCCAACGCGGCTGCCCTCAGACCACCCAGACTCTGCCCGCACCCCCCTCGGAGCATCGTCCATGCTGATCGACGCGTTGATGCATGACATTGGAAATATTTCGGAAGCCATTGTTTTTGGCAGTGTTACCGCGGTCACTGGACTGTTGGTGGAGGTCGACGGCCTGGCCGGGCGCCGGTCGATCGGCGATCGCTGCCGGCTAATCCGCCGCGACGGTGTCGGCATTCCGGCGGAGGTGGTCGGGCTGCGCGAGGGGCGGGTTCTGGTCATGCCGTTCGGCAGCGTCGACGGCCTCGGCCTCGGCTCGCGTGTGACGTGTTCCAGCGAGGGTGCGATGATCGCGCCGCACGCCGGCTGGCTCGGCCGCGTGGTGGATGCGTTCGGTCGGCCGCTCGACGGCAAGGGACCGCTGCCGGTGGCCGGCCGGCCGCGGCCGATCCGCACGCCGCCGCCGCCGGCCCACAGCCGGCGCCGCATCGGCGCCAAGATGGATGTCGGGGTGCGCGCGGTGAATGCCTTCCTCACGTGCTGCCGCGGCCAGCGGCTGGGGATCTTCGCCGGTTCCGGTGTCGGCAAGTCGACGCTGCTGGCGATGATGGCGCGCGGCACCGACGCCGACGTCCGGGTCATCGGCCTGATCGGCGAGCGGGGCCGGGAGGCGCGGGAGTTCGTCGACGATGCCCTAGGGGCGGAGGGCCTGGCGCGGAGCGTCGTCGTCGTCGCCACGTCGGACGAGCCGCCGCTCACGCGTCGCCTGGCCGCGCACACCACCCTCGCCGTCGCCGAAAGCTTCCGCGAGGCGGGCCACGACGTGCTCTGCCTGATGGACAGCGTCACCCGGTTCGCCACGGCGCAACGGGAGATCGGCCTCGCCGTCGGCGAGCCGCCGGCGTCACGCGGCTACACGCCATCCGTGTTCAGCGAGCTGCCGCGTCTCCTGGAGCGCGCCGGGCCGGGCCGCGAGGGCGAGGGCACCATCACCGGCCTGTTCACCGTCCTGGTCGACGGCGACGACCATAACGAGCCGATCGCCGACGCCGTCCGCAGCATCCTGGATGGCCACATCGTCCTCGATCGCGGCATCGCCGAGCGCGGTCGGTTTCCCGCCATCGACATCATCCGCAGCGTCTCGCGCGCCCTGCCGGGCTGCAATTCGGCGGCCGAGAACGCCATCGTCGGCCGCGCCCGCCGGCTGCTCGCCACCTACGAGGAGATGGCCGAGCTGATCCGGCTCGGCGCCTACCGGGCCGGCAGCGATCCCGCAGTCGACGAGGCCATCCGCTTGTATCCGGCGCTGGAAGCGTTTCTCGCCCAGGCCTGCACCGAAGCGGCGGACCTGGAGGGCGTGTACGCGGCGCTGGCCCGCGTCGTCGGCGCCGAACCGGCCGCGGCCGAGGTGGCCTGACCCGTGGCGGAGGCGCTCTCGACGCTGATCAAGCTGGCCGAGGCCGACGTCGACGCCCGCAAGCGCGTGCTCGGCGAGCTCCAGGGCCGCGCCATACAGCTCGCAGACCGCCGCCATGCACTGGCCCTGGCGGTGGCGCGGGAACAGCTCGTGGCGGCGGCGGCGACCGTGATGACCGACTACGCCGCCTGGGCGGCCGTCGCCGGCGAGCGGCGGCGGGCGCTGGATGCCGAGATCGCCGAGACCGAGCGGCAGGTGGAGGCCGCGCGCGCGGCGGTCTTCGAGGCATGGCGCCGGAAACGCTCGCTCGAACTCGTTCGCGACGCGCGCGCCGAGCGCCGGGCGGCGGCACTCGCCCGCGCCGCCCAGGATGAGCTCGACGAGTTGACCCTCGATCGCTTCCAGCGGCGCTCCGGCTGACCGCCGCTCACCTTCAGGCGAAGATCCCGCCGCCCTCCGCCGGCTCGCGCACATCGACCTCGACGAACGTCGCCGGGCTCGCCTGAAAGCCAAGTGCGCCGCCGAGACCACCGATCGTCGTTGCCTCGGCGAACACCGCCCGGATGCCGTCGCGGACCTCCGGCGGCAGCGGCGTTTCGGTGCGGACCATCAACTCGAAGCGGCGCGACTCCGCCGGCACCAGCCCGTCCAGCTGGACGCGGCCGAGCCGGCTCAGGCGGACGTCGACGACGAACCGGGTGCCCGCGGGCTTACCGTCTGCCGTCTCCCCCTTGCGGCCGCCGCGCCGGCTGAAGCGCAGCATCCGGGTGCCTTCGGGCGTGACGAAGGGCAGGGTGGCGTTGCGCCAGTCGGCCACCGACGGCTGGTCGAACAACCGTGCCGCCTCCCGCATCTCCTCGCCGACCCGTGGCAGCAAGCCCGGGGCGCGGCGATCGAGCAGACGTTGTCCGGCGGGGCTCGGCCAGTCGGCGCCGTTGCCGCCGCCCAGCGCCGTGAGAAACCGCAGCAGTGCCGCCGCCAGATCGCGATCGGGCCGCGGCACGTCGCCGCGCAACGCGCCGCCGCCGCGTTGTCGTTCGGCGGCGGCGATCAGCCCGGCCGCTTCGCTCAGCGCCGGCCAGCGGCTCGCCGGCCCGCCGGTCGGTGTCAGCGTCGTCCGCCCGGCCGCAAGCGTCTCCGGTGGCACGGACGCCACGCGGACGATCTCGACGATCGGTGTGCGTGCCCCGGGGGGCGGAGCCCCGTCGACGGCGATCACCCCCCCGGCCATGCGAACCATCGCCCGGTTGCCGCCGACCGTGCCGATCATTTCCCCCGCGTGCCGGCTGCCAGGCGTCAGCTGCGTCGCCGGTCGAAGACCGGTGGCGCCGGCTGGCGACGGGGCACCGTCGGTCCACCGGACCACCAGTCGGGTGCCCGCCGGCAGCGTGTGTCCGCCCGGCGCTGCACCGGCCACGGCGGATCCGGCACCGGACGGCGTCGCCCCGCCAGCCCAGGACATCGGCGTCAGCAGCGTGGCCGTGACGGGGCGCGAACCCGCGACCATCGCGCCGACACCGTGGGGTGCGTTCGCCGCCCCGTGGCCGCCCGGCACCGGCGACAGCAGGCGCGCCATGTGTCCGTCGGCCGAGCGCTGCAGCAAAAGCGTCACGGCGGTGCCGCGCGCCGGCGGCGGGTCGACGGCGACCGTGATCGGCCCGTGGGGCGTCGAGAGCCGCACGCCGCCGCCGGCGAGCAGGGCTTCGACGTGGGCCGCAATGCGTTGCGCCGGCGGCAGGGCGGCGAGGGCGGGCGGAATGGGACCGACCACCGGCCCGGCGCCCGAGCCGATGTTGACGCCGGCCGGCGGCAGCAGCGTCGGAGCCGATGGCGGCGCGCCGGCGGGCGGCGCCGGCGGCACGCCGCTCAAGCCGCGTCGCCGATCAGCCGTTCGGCAATCGCCTCGACGTCCGCCGCCGCCTCGCACCCCGGAAAGCGGGTCAGGATCGATGCCTGGCTGCGGATCGCGTCGCGCACCTTGGCGTCGCGGCGGATGACGCCGAGCAGCGGCGGTGAGATCTTGAGAAACCCTTCGCAGGCCTTGCGCAGCGTGTTGTGGGTGCGCTCGCCCTCGCGGGTCGAGTTGGCCATGTTGACGACGATGCGGATGTCGGCGTTCGGCTGTTCCACGTGTGTCAGCTTGACGAAGGCGTAGCCGTCGGTGAGCGACGTCGGTTCGTCGGTGACGACGACGATGCACAGCGCCGCGGCGCGCGTCAGCTGGCGCACGGTGCGCTCGACGCCGGCGCCGAGGTCCAGGATCACCCGATCGTAGCCGTGCGCGAAGGTGACCAGCTCATCGGTCAGCATCTGCAGGCGGTTCGCCGTCACGTTGGCCAGGCGACCGGATCCGGAGCGGCCGGCGATGATGTCGAAGCCGCCCGACTCATGGGTGAGGACGGCCTGGCTCAAGGTCAGCCGCCCGCCGAGCACGCCGCCCAGGTCGTGCTTCGGCATCAGGCCCAGTTGGATGTCGACGTTGGCCAACCCCAGGTCTCCGTCGAACAGCAGCGCGCGCTGGTCGCGGCGGGCCAGGGCGTGCGCCAGGGTAATGGCGAACCAGGTCTTGCCGACACCGCCCTTGCCTGACGCGACGGCGATCAGGTTGCGGGCCTTCGGCACGGCCGCGGGACGCGGCAGCGAAGCGGTGGCGATGGTCATGACAGGGCCTCTTGCAGCAACGGTGTGTCCGGAGTTTCGGCGGCGTGTGGCAGAAGGAGCCGGGCGAGGGTGACGGCGTTCAGCGGGCGCAGGCCGTCGGCGACCTGATAGCTGACGCTGGCCTCGCTGAAGGCGGCGGCGGCGGCGTCGACGGCGGCGAGCAGGCCGCCCAGGCGCCGTGCCAAGTCGAGCTTGCTGACGAACAGCCGACGCACGCCGAGCGAGGCGTAGGCGGCGGCGATGTCGACGCTTTCCATGGGATCGCCCCCGGCGGCGAGGACCAGGACCGGCTCGGCGCCGGCGGCGTCGATGCTTTCCGCCAGCATCGCCAAATCGTTTGGATCGAACGGGTTGGTGCCGGCGGTATCGACGAACACCGGCCCGCTGGCGCTGGTGCAGGCGGTGGCGGTGGCGACGGCCGTGGCCAGCGCGGAATCGTCGTCAGCCTCCAGGAGGTCGATGCCGAGGATGCGGGTCAGCACCGCCAGTTCCTCGATGCCGCCGGCGCGGCGCCGGTCGGTGCTGATGACCTGGACCGGCCGACCCGCCAGGCGGGCACGCATTGTCAGCTTGGCGACGGCGAGGGTCTTGCCGGCGCCGGGCGGGCCGATCAGCAGCACCGGACGGCCGCCAGCGCCCGTGGCGTCGTGCAGCGGCGAGAACCGGAAGGTCGCCTGCAACGCGCCGGCCAAGGCCAGCGACGGCGCCTCGGCGGCGATCTGCTCGGCGGTGGCGGCGAGACGCGTCGCGATCGATCGCGGCACGCCATGGAAGGACAGCGCATGGCGGAGCTCGGCGAGCACCTCGTCCGCGCCCGCCTCGTCCGCCAGCGGCGGGGGTGGGTCGGCGACGTCGGCATCGTCGTCCCAGGGCCAGGCGTCGCCCGAACGGTCCAGGGTGTCATCGTCGAGACCGGCGGTCACCCGGACCGGAGCACCCGCCGGCGTCTCGAGATTGAGGATGATGGCGTCCTCGCCCAGCTCGGCGCGGATGCGCTGCATCGCCCGGTCGACGGTCGGCGCGGTGAACACCCTGATGCGCATGGCTGTCGCTTCCTTCCGCTCAGACCTGGCCCAGGGTCTTGATCCGCGCCTTCGGGGCGATCTCGTTCTGCGACATCACCACCGTCGACGGACGGAACCGATCGACGATCGAGCGCACGTAGGGCCGGGCCGCCGGGCTGGTCAGCAGCACCGGGGACTCGCCCATCATCGCGTGCCGCTCAAAGGCCGTCCGCACGGCGACGATGAACTCCTGCAGGCGGCTCGGCGCCATGGCGAGCTGTTTGTCGTCGCCGGACCCGACCAGGCTGTCGGCGAACGTCTGCTCCCAGTCGGGGCTGAGCGTGAGCAGCGGGATGACGCCATGCTCGTTGACGCCGGCCGCGCTGATCTGGCGGGCGAGCCGCGCCCGCACGTGTTCGGTGATCGCCGTGACCGACCGCGTGTAGCCGCACGCTTCGGAGATCCCCTCCAGGATGGTCGGCAGATCGCGGATCGAAACGCGCTCGCCGATCAGGTTCTGCAGCAGCCGCTGCACGCCGCCCAGCGAGATGCGGGCCGGGATCAGGTCGGCGACCAGCTTCTGCTGATCCTCCTCCAGTTCGTCCAGCAGCTTCTGCGTCTCGGCGTAGGAGAGCAGCTCGGCCATGTTGTCCTTGACGATCTCGGTCAGGTGGGTAGTGACCACGGTTGCCGCGTCGACCACGGTCAGCCCGCGGAACATGGCTTCCTCGCGGTGCGAGCGGTCAGCCCAGACCGCGGGCAGGCCGAACGTCGGCTCCTTGGTCTTCTCCCCCGGGATGGTCAGGTCCTCGCCGCGCGGATCCATCACCAGCAGCATGTTGGGACGGACCTCGCCCTGGCCGGCTTCCAGCTCCTTGATGCGAACCACATAGCCGTTGGCGGGCAGCTGGACGTTGTCCTGGATGCGGACGCTCGGCATGACGAAGCCCATCTCGATGGCGATCTGTCGGCGCAGCGCCTTGATCTGGTCGGTGAGGCGATGTCCTTCGCCGTCGCCGTTGATCAGGGACAGCAAGGCATAGCCCAGTTCCAGGCGGATCTGGTCCATGTGCAGGGCGCTGGAGATCGGCTCTTCGGCGATCGGCACACTGTCGGCGGCCGCCTGCGTTGCCGCGGCATCGGCCGCCGTGCGGCGGCTCCGCGACCAGGTCACGCCCCAGGCGAGCCCGCCGACGCAGGTCGCCAGGATCAGGAAGGGCAGGGCCGGCACGCCGGGCAGCGCGGCCAGGGCAACGAGCAGGAAGGCGCTGACGCCGAGTGCCTTGGGGCGGCCGCCCAGCTGATCGAACAGCGCCTTCTCGGTTGCCCCGTTGACACTCGCCTTGGTGACGATGATGCCGGCGGCGGTGGAGACGATCAGCGCCGGGATCTGCGACACCAGGCCGTCGCCGACCGTCAGCCGAGTGTAGGTGTCGGCGGCGATGCCGAAGCTCAGCCCCTGTTGGGCAACGCCGATGATCATGCCGGCGACAACGTTGATGAAGGTGATCAGCAGCCCGGCGATGGCATCGCCGCGGACGAACTTGGCGGCGCCGTCCATGGCGCCGTAGAACGTGCTCTCCTGCTCCAGTTCGCTGCGCCGGGCGCGCGCCGTGGCCTCGTCGATGAGACCGGCCGACAGGTCGGCGTCGATCGCCATCTGCTTGCCCGGCATGGCATCCAGGGTGAACCGCGCCGACACTTCGGCGATGCGGCCCGAGCCCTTGGTGATCACCACGAAGTTGACGATCACCAGGATGGCGAAAACGATCAGCCCGATGACGTAGTTGCTGCCCATGATGAAGCCGCCGAAGGCTTCGATCACCCGGCCGGCCGCGTCGGGTCCCTCGTGGCCATTGGCCAGGATCAGCCGCGTGGACGCCAGGTTGAGGGCCAGCCGGACCATCGTCGCGAGCAGCAGCACCGTCGGAAAAGCGTTGAACTCCAGCGGCTTCTGGACGAACAGCGCGGTCATCAGCACCATCACCGAGAAGGTGACGGAGAACGCCAGGCTGAGGTCGAGCAGCCAGCGCGGCATCGGCAGGATGAGGATGACCAGGATGGCGACGACGCCGAGGGCAAGCGCGATGTCGCCGTGCGCCAACAGCCCGACGAGCCGCCGGCCGAAGGCGCTGCCGTCGGTGGCGGTCGCGGGGACTGTCTGGCGAAGGGCTTCGGTCATGTCGGGTCTCGCAGCCGCGCCGCCGGGATCAGGCCAGCGTCCGTTCGCCCTCGCCGGGCATCGGGACGGGGAAGCCTTCCGACGTGTACTGGCGGAGCTTGTTGCGCAACGTGCGGATCGAGATGCCGAGGATGTTGGCGGCGTGCGTCCGGTTGCCGAAGCAGTGGTGCAGGGTGTCGAGGATCAGGTCGCGTTCGACGTCGGCGACCGTCCGACCGATCAGGCCGATGGTGCTGGCCGCGGCCGACATCGCGCTCGCGGCATCGCCGCCCACGGTCGCCGGCGCCGCGCCGCCGGCCATGCCCGCCGCCGGACTGATGACGTCGGCGCCGATGGTATCGCCGTCGGCGAGCAGGACGGCGCGGTGCAGGGTGTTCTCCAACTCCCGCACATTGCCCGGCCAGGCGTAGGTGACCAGGGCGCGCCGCGCCTCCTGGGTCAGGCTGGGCACCGGCAGGCCATTGGCCTTGGCGAACCGCTTGACGAAGTGCTCGGCCAACGCCGGAATGTCGCGCGGCCGGTCGCGCAGCGCCGGCACGTCCAGCGTCACCACGTTGAGGCGGAAGTACAGGTCTTCGCGAAAATGTCCCTGGCGGACATAGGCGGCGAGATCGCGGTTCGACGTGGCGATGATGCGGACGTCGACCTTGACCGGCGCGCTGCCGCCCACCCGGTCGACCACCCGCTCCTGGATCACACGCAGCAGCTTCGCCTGCAGGCGAACGTCCATCTCGCTGATCTCGTCCAGCAGCAGGGTGCCGCCGTGCGCTTCCTCGAAGCGACCGACCCGGCGGGCGATGGCGCCGGTGAAGGCGCCCTTCTCGTGGCCGAACAGCTCGGATTCGAGCAGATTCTCCGGGATCGCCGCGCAGTTGACGGCAACGAAGCGCCGCTCGGAGCGGCGCGAGCGGGCGTGCACATAGCGCGCCAGCAGCTCCTTGCCGGTGCCCGACGGCCCGGTGATCAGCACGCCGGCGTCGCTGCGCGCGATCCGCTGGGCGAGCGTCAGCAACGCCGCCATCGCCGGATCGGCGTGGATGATGGCGTGGTCTTCCTGGCTCACCGCCGCCAGCACGGCGGCGATCAACTCCGCGTCGGGGGGCAGCGGCACGTATTCCTGGGCGCCGGCCTTGATCGCCTCGACGGCGGCGCGCGTGTCGTTGCCGACGCCGCAGGCGACCACCGGCACGACGATCCGCTCGGCGGTCAGGCTGTCCACCAGGGCGCGGACATCGAGCGTGACGTCGATCATCACCAGGTCGGCGCCGCTGCCGGCGCGCAGGATCTTCAAGCTCTCCTCGACGCTTTCGGCGTGCAGGACCTTGGAGCCCCGTTCCAGGGCGATCCGGCTGGCCGCGCCGATGTGACCGTCGAGAATGCCGATTATCAGAAGCCGCATGGCCGGGTTCTCCGGTTCAGTCGAAATGGTGGATGCGCTGCGCGGGCGGCAGCATGGTGTTCAGCAGGATCTCCAGCCGCCGCGGGTTTTCCTCGCGGGCGATGGAGATCAGGCCGACCAGTTGGATCTGGCCGATCAGCGCGTCGATGCCGGCGTTCCGCTCGAGTTTCGCGGCGAGCGGCGCGAACACCAGGTTGGCGAGGATGGCGCCGTAAAGCGTCGTGAGCAGGGCGACCGCCATGCTCGGGCCGATCGCCGCCGGGTCGTCCAGCCGACCCAGCATCTGCACCAGCCCGATCAGCGTGCCGATCAGCCCCATGGCCGGCGCGAATTCGGCGGCCCGGCGCAGCACCTGGGCGCCCAGGCCATCGCGCTCGATGCTCGCCTGCAGGTCGCGGGAGAGGATCGCCTGCAGGTCGGCCGGCGAGAGCCCGTCGATCAGGCACGACAGCCCCTTGTGCAGGAACGCCTCGGCATCGATCTGCGCAAGCAGGCGTTGCATCGGCAAGACACCCTGACGGCGGGCCGACTCGGCGAGCCTGAGCATGTAGAGAGCGCCTTCCGATGGCGAGCGGGCGGGCGCGAAGACGGTGCCGGCGGCGAGGCGAAGGGTGCGCAGCACATCGGCGAACGAAAAGCAGATCACCGTCGCCGAGAGCGTGCCGCCGATGACGATCAGCAGCGCCGGCGCGTTGAGGAACGAGCCGGCCGAGCCGCCGAGCACCACCGCGGCGCCGATCAGTCCGAGTCCGCACACCAGGCCGGCCAGCGTCCCGAGATCGAGACCGAGGCGCCGGCGGAACAGTCGCCGGACGGGCGGGCCGTCCGTGTTGGCCAGCGGTATGGCCGGAGATGCGACGGGGTCGACGGGCATGACCGGGGCCTCAGCCGCGATCGCCCTTGACGATCTCGGTCATCGTCACCCCCAGGCGGTCCTCGACGACGACCACCTCGCCGCGCGCCACCAGGCGGTTGTTGACATAGATGTCGATGGCCTCGCCGACGCGGCGGTCCAGTTCGACGACGGCGCCGCGGCCGAGCTTCAGCAGCTGGTTGACCTCCATGGTCGCCTTGCCGAGCACCGCCGAGACCTGCACCGGAATGTCGTACACCGCTTCCAGATCCTGGGCGCTGCGCGGCCGGTCGTGTTCGTCGTCGTAGCCGGCGGCCGTTGAGGCCTGGGTCTTGCGGGACGTCGACGCCCCATCCTCCAGCGGGTCGAGATCGAAGTTCTTGTCCTGGCTCATGACGGTCTCCCTGGTTCTTACGCGGCCGAGGCGAGGGGATCGGGCGCCACCGTGTCGGCAGGCACCTCCGGTGAACGGGCATCGCCGGCAAGTGCGGCGACGGCGGTTTCGACGTTGGCCCAAAGCGCGGCCTGATCACGCACCGCACCGCCGCCCGGCCACGTGATCCGGCAGTCGCCGGCGGCCATGTCGGGGTCGGCGGTGACCGCGAGGCGGCCGGCGAAGCCCTGCCGCTCCGCGAGATCGGCGAGCTTCGGTGCGACCGCGTCATGCAGTTCGGCGGCGACGACGACGGTGAGCGAAGCCGGTTCCGTTTGGCCCTGGAATACGCACCGGAACGCCTCCTCGACGTCGTCCGCGGCGTAGCGCCGGCGCAGGGCGGGCAGCATTTTGTGGACGACGCCGGTGGCGACGCGGGCGGCGACCCGCGACCATGCCGTCTCCACGTCCTCAGCCGCGCTGGCCGCCTCGGCGAGGCACTCGGCGACCCGGTCGAGCGTGGCCGCGAGCCGCAGCTGGGCGGCGTCCGCCGATTCGGCCTCGGCTTCGGCACGGCCGGCGGCGTGCGCTTCGGCGCGGACCCATTCCAGATCCGCATCGGTATGGCGTGCCGGCGGCGGCGCGGGATCGGCCGTCTCCGGCGCTTCCGGCGTCTCCAGAGTCTCCGGCGCTGCCGCCTCGGCCGCCGGGGCCTCGGCCGCCGGGGCCTCGGCCGGGAGGACGTCGTCGTGCGCCGGATCGAAGCTGCGCGAGAACAGGAACGGGCTTGCGGGCATGGGTGTCGTCGCCGTCTGCTCAGTAGACCAGTTCGTCGCCGGAACCGCTGGTGCCGATGACGATGTCGCCCGACTCGGCGAGGTCCTTGGCGGTGGTGACGATCGCGGCCTGGGCGTCATCGACGTCGCGCAACCGCACCGGGCCGAGCGCCTCGATGTCCTCCCGGAGCATCTTGCCGGCGCGGTCGGACATGTTGGCGAAGAACATTTCCTTGATGGCGTCGGAGGCGCCCTTGAGGGCCAGGGCGAGTTGCTCCTTCTCGATGCGTCGGAGCAGCATCTGGACGCTCTGCGGATCGAGCCGACCGAGGTCCTCGAAGGTGAACATCAGCTGCTTGATCTTGTCCGCCGACTCCCGGTTGCGGTCCTCCAGCGCGGTCATGAACCGGCTTTCGGTGCTGCGGTCGAAGTGGTTGAAGATGTCGGCCATGGTCTCGTGGCTGTCGCGCCGGGCGGTGCGCGCCAGGTTGGTCATGAACTCGGTGCGCAGCGTCCGTTCGACGTGGTCGAGGATGTCCTTCTGCACGGTCTCCATGCGCAGCATGCGCATGACCACTTCCATGGCGAAGTTCTCGGGCAGCACACCCAGGACCCGGGCGGCGTGGTCGGATTTGACCTTCGACAGTACCACCGCGACGGTCTGCGGGTATTCGTTCTTGAGGTAGTTGGCGAGCACGGCCTCGTTGACGTTGCCGAGCTTGTCCCACATCGTCTTGCCGGCGGGGCCGCGGATTTCCTCGAGGATCTGGCCGACCCGGTCCTTGTCCATGAACTGCGAGAGCAGCCGCTCGGTGCTGTCGTAGCTGCCGACCAGCGAGCCGGAGGTGGAGAGCTGATCGGCGAACTCGACGAACAGGCGTTCGACGATCGTCGCGCTGATCGTGCCCAGGTTGGCCATGTTCTGCGACAGATCGCGGATCTCGTCGTCGTCCATGCGTTCGAACAGCCGGCTGGCCTGATCGGCGCCGAGCGCCAGCATGAAGATCGCCGCTTTCTGCGGGCCGCTCAGCAGCCGGTATTCGTCTTTCAGACGGGTCATCGCGGAAACGCCTCAGTCGTCTTGGTGGAGCCAGTTGCGCAGGATGCTGATCGCCTCGTCCGGGTGCTTGGAGACGATCTCGCCCACCTTGTTGACCGTCGACGCACGCACCCGCCCTTCGACGCGATCAAGGTCGATCATCTCTTCCAGTTGGCTGTCGTCCGGCGTCTTTTCGCTGCGCGCCATCAGACCGCCCGTCTCCGGACCGGTCAGCGCCGGCGTGCCGTCATCGTGCGTCAACAGGTCGCCCATCGGGCCCGTCGCCGGCATCGGCAGCGCTTCCAGCGTCCGCGCCAGCAGCGGCCGGATGACCAACAGGATCACCAGAAGCGCGAAGATGCAGAGCACCAGATACTGCGCGAACTTCAGCAGATCCTGCTTGTTCAGGCCGAACAGCAGCTCGATGCCTTCAGTGCCGATCGGATCCAGGTCGACGAACCGCATGTTGATGACTTCGACCGTGTCGCCGCGTTCTGCGTTGAAGCCGACGGCGCTGCGCACCAGGCTGGCGAGCAGGTTGATTTCGTCCTGGGAACGCGGCTGGTAGACGGCGTTGCCCTCGGCATCCGTGCCGTACAGGCCGTCGACCAGCACCGCCACCGACAGCCGGTTGACGACGCCGGCCTCACGCACGTGGTTGACCACGCGCTTCGAGATCTCGTAGTTGACGACCTCCTCGAGGCGGCGCTCCGTGGTCTCGGCCGAGTCGCCTTCATTGAGGGCGAATCCGGGGTCGGGCAGGTTGGTGGCGACGCTGACCGGCGGCTCGCCCGCGCCTTCGCGGCTCGAGCCCTCGGCCTCCACCGTCTGGCTGGAGCGCACCACCTGGCCGTCGGGATCATAAGTCTCTTCGCTGGTGTTGATCCGGTCGAAGTCCATGTCGGCGGTCACTTCGGCGCGCACCCGTCCCGGTCCCACCGTCCTTTCCAACAGCCGTTCGATGGTCGATGCCAAGTGGGTCTCGTAGCGGACGCGGTGTTCCTCGGACTTGCTGGAGAGCGACACGCCGCCGTCGGCGCCCTCGAAGCCGCCGGCGAGCAGGTTGCCGGACGCGTCGACCACGGAGATGCGATTGGGTTGCAGGCCCGGCACCGCGGAGGCCACCAGGTTCTGGATCGCCACCACCTGGCCCGCCGCCAGACCGCGCCGGTTGGCGAGGGTGAGGACGATCGAGGCGCTCGGATCCTGCCGTTGGCGGCTGAACAGCTCGCGTTTCGGCAGGACCAGGTGAACGCGCGCGGCGCGGACGCCGTCGATGGCGCGGATGGTCCGGGCCAGTTCGCCCTCCAGGGCGCGCACCAGGTTGACGTTCTGCATGAAGTTGGTGGTGCCGAAGGCATCGCTGTCGTCGAACAGCTCGTAGCCCATGGAGCCGCCCGACGGCAGCCCGGCATCGGCGAGCTGCATGCGCGTCTGCGGCACCAGGTCGGCCGGAACGTGGATCGTCTTGCCGCTCTCGGTGAGTTGGTAAGGGACGCCCTGACGTTCGAGCGTGCGCACGATCTGCGCCGAGTCCGTGGCGTCGAGGTCGGAGTAGAGCAGGGCGTACTCGTCACCGGACATCCGCGTCAGGATGACGACGAAGAAGCCGGTGACCAGCAGCAGGACGGCGCCGATCGCCACCAGCCGAACCACTCCGAGACTGCGAACGACGTGTAGAACCGACTCCATGGCGCCCCTCGTGCCCGGCCGTCTGGGGCCGGCGCGTCTGCGATGAGGCGGACGCTAGCCGCGGTTTGGTGAACGGAGCCTTAACAACCGGGCAGTTTTTGCCGGGTGGTGCGGTGACGCCGGTGACGCTTCGCCGTCACTCCACGGAGCGGGCGCGGACCCGGAGTCCGCGCACGCCTTCGCGGTCGAAGCAGCGCTGCCAGGCGCAGAATTCCTCGACGGACAACGCGTATCGGGCGCAGGCTTCTTCCAGCGTCAGCACCCCTTCCCGCACCGCCGTCACCACCTGCGCCTTGCGTCGCGCCACCCAGCGCACGGTGTCTTGAGGCGGCAGGAGGTCGAGCCGCGACCGGTCACGGCGCGCCGCGGCCTTGGCCGGATCGGTTTGTCCCGCGGGAAGAGGCCGCCCTGGTGCTTGATCCATTGTCATGCCCGTCGCTGTCGTCCGGATTGGCTCGCAACCGGGACCCTAGCGGTGTGCCGTTAAGAAAAGCCTAAATGGATCAAGCACTAACCGCGGGCCGGTCACCCCGGAACGAGCACCATCAATGCCCTGAAAGGGTGCGTAGGGCCCGGCGGGACCGGAAAACCGGCGACGGAATGCCGACCCGGCTGGGTGCGGAACGCCCAGCCAAGCGCCTTGCGCGGCTCGGCCGGTTTCAGCCCCGGTGCGGATCGCGGCGCGGCTGGCGGTCGGCCACCTGCCCGAGGAAGTCGTTGCGCACGACCTCCCGTTCGGCGCGCCACCAGTGGCCTTCGGGCGTGCCGTGCGGCTCGCGCTCGGCCAGCATGTACGCATGATAGGCGATCGACTCCCGCAAGCGCTCCACCAGGTCGTTCCAGCAGCCGTCATACGCCTCCCAGTAGGGTTCTGCCTGGGGGCGGCCGGCGAGGATCCGTACCAGGGCATCCTCGCGGCTGAGTTCCTCCACATAGGTGAGGTAGGCGAGCACCGTCAGCGGCGCGCGATTGATGCCGGCGGTGCAGTGCACGTAGACCCGGTTGCCGAGCGCCAGCAAATGCAGCAGCTCGGCCACCGCGATCGGCAGATTGCGGCGCTGGTCGGGTGGATCGAAGTCGCGCATCGGGGCGATGGTGATCGCCATGTCGTGCTGCATGCAGGCCCGTCGGATCGCGTCCAGGTCGATGGCGAAGGCGCCGCGGCATTCATCGGTCTGCAGCGACAACAGCGCCGTGGCCCCCGTGCCGGACCGGATCGCCGTCACGTCGTCGGGCGTCATCGGGCAGGAGCCGATCACCAGATCGCCCCGCACATCGCCCCAGTTCAGCGTCCATTTCCACATGCAATGCCTCCCACGAACCCCTCGACCACGCCGCCGGTACCCTGCGAACGAACGCGCCGCCGGTCAAGCGCGGTGGCGG
This sequence comes from uncultured Rhodospirillaceae bacterium, assembly GCA_964495295.1. Taxonomy (GTDB): domain Bacteria; phylum Pseudomonadota; class Alphaproteobacteria; order Rhodospirillales; family Defluviicoccaceae; genus CAZBWP01. The sequence goes on from CAZBWP010000016.1 coordinate 19,552, forward strand.
CGGCGGTCGGTCTCGTCGGCGAGGCGGCGGAGCGCCGGCGCCACGGTGACCACGGGCGGCGTCGCGTCCAGGCGGCGCAGCTCCGCCGGCAGTGCGGCGATCTCGGCGGCGGCATGCTCGCGGCTGGCCTCGAGAGTCGGCGCGGGGGCGGTGCGTCTGCCCCCCTGCATCAACCGCTCGACCAGCGGCGTGCCGTCCTGGACGTCCCCCTCGACCGTCAGCACGTCGCCGATGATCCGGCCATCGGCATCACGGCGGCGAAAGATCTGCTTGCGCCCCGGCCATGTCACCTTGCCTTCGGAGTGCTTGCGCCGTGGCAGGCCGGCGTACTCCTGCAGCTTGTAGGCGCAGTCGAGGGCCGCGGCGTCGTCACCGGTGACCAGGCTGGAGCCGACGCCGAAGGCGTCGATCGGCGCCCCGCCCCGCACCAGGGCGGCGATCTTCGTCTCATCGAGCCCGCCGCTGGCAAAGATCTGCACGTGGGCGAGATCGCCGGCATCCAGGATCGCCCGGACCGTTCGGGCATGCTGGGCGAGATCGCCGGAATCCAGCCGCACGCCGCGCACGGTGATGCCGTCGGCCGCGAGCCTGGGGGCGAGGTCGACGACGCGGCGGGCGCCGTCGGGGGTGTCGTAGGTATCGATCAGCAGCACCACGCCCTCGGGCCTGGAGCGCGCGAAGTGCTCGAACGCCAGCGTCTCGTCGTCGTGCGCCTGGACGAAGGCGTGTGCCATGGTGCCGAACAGTGGCACGCCGTAGGCCGCGCCAGCGGCGACGGTGGCGGAGCCGGCGAAGCCGGCCAGGTAGGCGGCCCGCGCGGCGAACAGTCCGGCCTCGGCCGCGTGCGCCCGGCGCAGGCCGAAATCCACCAGCGGCCGCCCCTCGGCGGCCAGCACCATGCGCGCCGCCTTGGCGGCGATCAGGGTCTGGAAGTGCAGGATGTTGATCAGCCGGGTCTCGACCAATTGGGCCTCCGGCAGCGGCGCGGTGACGCGGAGGATCGGCTCGTCGGCGAACACCGGCGTGCCCTCCCGCACCCCATGGACGTCGCCGCTGAAGCGGAACGCCGCCAGGTAGTCGATGGCGTTGGCGCGGAACCGCCCGGAGCCCTTGAGCCAGGCCAGTTCCTCGTCGCCGAAGCGCGTCGTTTCCAGGAAGACGAGCGCCTGTTCCAGGCCGGCGGCGAGCAGGAAGCCGCGGCCGGGCGGCAGCTTTCGGGCGAAGAACTCGAACACCGCCGTATCGGTCATGCCGTGGTCCAGGTAGCCCTGGATCATGTTCAGCTGATACAGATCGGTGAGCAGCGGCGAGGTGCGAATGTCCATGGTATCGTCCGGCCGTGGGGTCCCACCCTACATAGACGGGGGTCCCATCCTACATAGACCACGGCACCGCCGGTCGGCCACCCGCGAATGGCGGCATTGATGCCGCCGCTGGCGTCGCTCGCCGATGTTCCGTACCATCGGCGACGATCCGGCGTTCCGGCGGGGTGGAGGCGGGTGATGGCCGTGCCCAAGGCGAAGACGAAGAGCCGCACCCGGCCGAAGCGGGAGCGGCCACGTCTCTACAAGGTTCTGCTGCTGAACGACGACGTCACGCCGCGCGATTTCGTGGTGACGGTGCTGAAGCAGGTGTTCGGCATGGCGGAAGCGCGGGCGCACGCGGTGATGTGGGCGGCGCACACCCAGGGCGTCGCCGTCGTCGCCGTCTTCACCCGTGACGTTGCCGAGACCAAGGCCACCGCCGCCACCGAGGAGGGTCAGAAGGCCGGGTATCCGCTGCACTTCGCGACCGAACCGGAGGCGTAGCGCGGCGACGCCGACGGCCGAGGTCTTGGCGGATCGTTCGATCGGGCCCTCGGGCACGACGCGGCCGATCCGACCCAGCGGGAACATCGCCGGAATCGACCGGCCGGTAACCCTTTCCCAACCTTCCCGTCGCTACACTGCCGCATCCACCGACGCGACCAGAAGGCGGCGCACGACTCCCACCGCACGCGGCATCGGCAGGATGCGCCGCGGTGGCGGCTTCGCCTGGAGGGTTCTGGCATGACGGCGATCAGTTTCCAGGAGTCCGCGACGCTGCCGGCGCCGCGGCGCATCTTTTGCCGGCGGCGGCAGCGGGCGCAGGTGCGGGCGGCGGCGCACCTTTTGATGTGTGCCGGCGCCGTGCTGCTGGCGTCGCTGTCGCTTTGAGCCGACGCCATGCGTGACGACTCCGTGCGTGACGACTCCGTGCGTGACACTGGGGGCTCCGTCGCCGCGCGGTTGGGCAAGGCGCTGATCGGCTGCTGCGTCGCCGCCATCGCCGTCACCGTGGTCGTCGACCTGCTGGAGTCCGGACCCCGCGACGCCCGCCGGGCGGCGGCGCCGGTGACCGTGCCCCAATCCTCCCAGGCCCAATCCTCCGAACCCCGCGCCGCGCGCCGGACGGCGTCGTCGGTGCCGCGCGTCCCAGCATTCGTTAAACCACCCGATGCCGCACCGGACGCCGCCCGCACCGTAGTCCTGCGCGCCGACGCCCGCGGCCATTTCTGGATCGACGGCAGCATCGACGGCACCGCCGTGCGCTTCATCATCGACACCGGCGCCAGCGGTATCACGCTGGGGCCGGACACCGCGCGCGCCGCCGGGCTGCGGCTGGTCGATGCGGATTTCACGCAGCAGAGCCGCACCGCCAACGGCATCGCCCGCACGGCACCGGTGACCATCCGCAACCTCGGCGTCGGCCCGGTGCGGCTCCGCAACATGCCGG